>CALQCP020000009.1 GCA_943329105.2 Chitinophaga pinensis
GAATTCCGCTCGCGCACTTCGATTGATAGTGGTGCGCAGGACAACATGCTGGGTGATGTGAATGCGACGTACGGCGGCAGTGGTTACAAGATTTGGCCAACCGGTAGCTTTGGTAGCCAGAACGCGCAGTTCTGGGAACAGAATTCCGCGTACAGCGTCACGCACCGCTTTGATTGGAAACCGGCGGGCAGCTGGGATCAGTTTCGCAGTTACACCAGTCCGTCGATGGAGACCTTTGGATTCTTGACTGGCTTGGGTTTGCATTATCAGAATTCGCGTGGCTACCAAGCAAACGAAGATACGCCCGGCGTTGATAACCCTGATTCACAGTGGTTCACCGCCACCATTGATGCGCAAGCGAATTTCGGCGGTGCATCGGTGTACGGCGCGGTCTTCTACAACTACGTCAACGCCCCTGCAGCCATCCAGCCGGTATTTGGCGACTCGCAAGAGGGCGTGCAATATGACATGGGCACGATCAACATCATCGCGGCGCAACTCCAAGGCTCGGTGTACATCATGCCGAAGGCGGAGTTGTTTGGCCGTTATGAGTTTGCATACATTGACGGCGGCAACAGCACCTTGAACGGTATCAATCCACAGATCGCAAATCCGGATCCCCTTAACCTGCTCACCATTGGCGTGAACTACTACCTTGATGGGCAGGACTTGAAGTGGACCACCGACCTTGGCTGGGCGATCACTGCGGTAAATCCATTGTTCTCTGACGTGAATGCCGGATGGCGTCCTTCGCAGAGCGATGAAATTGTCTTCCGCACGCAGCTGCAGTTGATTTTCTAAGCCACACATTCCATGGCATGGGCGGGGAATCTCTATGATTCATGCCCCATGACATTGGTTCACCGCGTCGAAGTTCGCCCCAAGTCCGGCCAGTCCGACCCCCGTGCGGACGCCGTGATTCGGCAAGCCACGGCGCTGGGCCTTTCCGCCATACCAACGGCTGCGCAGCACTCCTCGGTGTACTTGCTTGCGGGAGACATCTCCGAAGCTGAAGTTGGTCGCATTGCCCATGAATTGCTTGCGGATCCGGTCACCCAACGCGCTGAGGTGCAGCCCCGGGGAATCGCCACGCATCGCTTGGACGCCATGGTGGAAATTCACCCACTTCCAGGTGTCACCGATCCAGCCGCGGAAAGTGTTGAGTCCGCAGTGCAAGCAATGTTTGGAACGTCCGTACGGGTGCGGACCGGTGACCGCTATGACTTGGCCGGCATCAATCAACAGGGTGCGATGACCATTGGCGAACGCGTGCTTGCCAATCCGGTGATTCACGGCGTGCATGCGGAACCATGGCATCCCGCACACTTTCCAGCAGGTCATGGTTACACCATGCGTATTGTGGAAATTCCACTGCGCGACCTGAGTGACACAGCGCTTGAGAAGTTAAGTCGCGAGGCGCACCTATTCCTTTCACTGCAAGAAATGCAAGCGATCCAAGCGGAATATCGCCGTCTCGGTCGGGAGCCGCGCGAGATCGAACTGGAAACGCTGGCGCAGACTTGGAGTGAACACTGTGTCCACAAGACGCTGAAGAGCACGGTTCACTATCGCGAAGCGAACTTGGGCGCTGGGCAATACTCCTTGCAATCAGGCAAGCGTTTGCCGAGCACGCTTCCTTCCGCCGCGCATGCGGGCGCGCCGAGTGCTTCCCTCACACTGCGTCCAGGGCACTCCCCTGCCAATGATGGATCGGTGACTATCAAGAACCTCTTGAAGAGCACCGTGGCGGCGGGAACGTTTGAACTGATTGATGAGCACAACCCGGACCGCATCGACTGGTGCCTATCCGTATTTGTAGACAACTCTGGGGTCATTGCCTTTGATGACCACCACGCGGTGTGTTTTAAGTGTGAGACACACAATCGCCCCAGCGCTATTGAGCCGTATGGCGGCGCCGCTACTGGCATTGGTGGTTGCATTCGTGACATCATGGGGACAGGCCTGGGCGCCAAGCCCATTGCGGCGACCGATGTCTTCTGCGTTGCGCCGCTCGAGGGCACCGATGTTCCAGCCGGGTGCCTTCCACCGCGGCGTATTCTGACGCAAGTAGTGGCCGGGGTACGCGACTACGGAAATCGCATGGGCATTCCCACTGTCAATGGAGCGGTGTGGTTTGACGAGCGCTACGTTGGAAATCCGTTGGTGTACTGCGGTGTGATTGGTGTCATGCCGCGCACCATGGTCAAGGGCGTCACGTTACGCGGCGATCGGATTGTGGCGATCGGCGGGCGTACTGGTCGCGATGGCATTCACGGTGCCACCTTCTCAAGCGCCGAAGTGGAGCATGGCCATTCCAGCGAATTTAGTCATGCTGTGCAGATCGGTAATGCGATCACCGAGAAGAAGATGCTCGACGCCATGCTTGCGGCGCGCGACCAGCCGGATGGACCGCTGTACAGCGGCACCACCGATTGCGGAGCCGGTGGATTCTCAAGCGCGGTTGGAGAAATGGGTAAGGACGTCGGCGCCACGGTCAATCTTGAACGCGCACCGGTGAAGTACGACGGCCTGAGTCCAACTGAAGTTTGGATTTCTGAAGCACAGGAACGCATGGTGCTTTCCGTGCCTCCCGCGAAGTTGGAACGCCTCCGCGCCGTGTGCCTGGCGCATGGGGTTGAGCTCTGCGACCTGGGTGAATTTGGCACCAATGACAGCATGATTCGCTTGTATTGGCACGGCACAGAAGTGGGCGCGCTGGACACGCATTTCCTGCATGAAGGCGTACCGATGCCAACCCGCGAAGCAGTGTGGGACGCTGCGTGGAGCGCCTCACAATTGCCAGCGCCGGGAAACGGGCGCGGTGTTGGTCCGCGGCTTCTTGATACAACCTGCGCGCTCCTTTCGCATCCGAACATTGCCAGCAAGGAATGGATCATCCGGCAGTATGACCATGAAGTGCAAGGCGGCAGCGTCATCAAGCCGCTGGTTGGCGTTGGCAGCGGCGGTCCGTCAGACGCAGCTGTAGTGCACCCCGTGCCGGGTTCGCGCCGTGCACTTGCCATCAGTAATGGACTTGCCACTGGTTGGAGCGCGGACCCGTATGCCATGACACTCGCCGCGCTTGATGAATGCGTGCGCAACATGGTGTGTGTCGGTGCGGACCCAACCCGCATGGCGGTCTTGGATAATTTCTGCTGGCCTTCTTGTGATGACCCGCGCAACATGGGCTCACTGGTGCGTGCTGCCGAGGCGTGCTATGACGGCGCCATGGCGTACCGCACGCCATTTATCAGTGGCAAAGACAGTTTGAAGAATCAGTTCCGTACCCAGGATGGCCGCACCATCATGATTCCGCCGACCCTCTTGGTGTCCGGATTTGGAATCGTGCCGGATGCAGAGCGCGCCTGCACCATGGATCTGAAAGCAGCGGAACACGTACTGGTGCTGGTCGGAACAACCGGCGCACGTATGGGCGGAAGTCATCGCGTGATGTTGGGCGCGTGTGGGCATGTAGACAATCGTTTGCCGGTGGTTGATCCTGCGCGCGGCGCGCGTACGGCTCGAGCCGTTGCGGCGTGCATCGCGCACGGCGCAGTGCGTTCCGCACATGACCCGAGCGAGGGTGGATTACTGCCAGCACTCGCAGAGATGTGCTTTGCGGGCGGCCTTGGCGCGCGCATTGATCTGTCGCACGTGCCGGTCGATGCTGCTGCACATGCTGAAGTGTCAGACGAGTGCCGTGCCTTTGCCGAGGATCCGCATCGCTACATTCTTGAAGTGGATGTGGTGCATCTTCCAAAGGTCCAGGCGCATCTTGACGGGATTGCGCACGCAGTGATCGGTACGGTGACGAACAGCACCACGCTTGAAGTTGTTGGAATTCGCACGCCACAAGAGTCCATGACCCTCGACACGCTTCGCGCCGCATGGAATGCGCCCACCGGTGGATGAGATCATTACTATGAGTACCGACGGACCAAAAGCTCTTGTCATTACCGCGGCAGGTATCAACTGCGACCTTGAGCTTGCGCAATCATTTGCGGCGGCCGGGGCTGTACCAGAATCAGTGCTACTTTCGGAATTGATCCGAAATCCAACCCGAATTGATAACTACCGGTTGATTGGACTTCCCGGCGGATTCAGTTTCGGAGATGACATCGCCGCCGGCCGCATCATGGGTGCACTCATGCGCCGCAGTATCTATTCAGCGCTGACCGCAGCGATTGAACGCGGCGTCCCGATGATTTGCCCTTGCAACGGCTTCCAGATTGCCGTTCAGGCAGGCTTGTTGCCGGGTCCAAGCATGGATTCTGCATGGCCAGCGAGCGCTGCGGAACCATCCATCGCGCTGCTGCAGAACAGCACCGGTCGATTCCGCGATGCGTGGACGCGTGTGGAGATCCCTGCAGACACGCGCTGCATTTGGACGCAAGGCCTCGAGTGTGACGACATCACCGGGATCCTTCCAAGCGCACACGGCGAAGGTCGGTTGGTGGCTGACGAGGCGCTTCTTGATGCGCTGGAGGCCAATGGTCAGATTGCGGTCCGTTACCACCTTGCAGATCATTTCAACGGCAGCATGCGCCGTATCGCCGGCATTTGCGACGCCAGTGGGTTGGTGTTTGGATTGATGCCGCACCCCGAGCGCTTCACGCGTTGGACGCAACATCCGCGCTGGACGCGGTTGTCTGCGCATCAGCGCGCGGGCGAACCACTTGGACTGCAAATGTTCCGCAACGCCGTCGAGCGCGTGCTCGTGAACGCCTGATGTATTGCAAGCGCATCGCGCAGAGGAGACTTCTATGACACAGACAAGTACCGCCACTCTCCGCTGCGGCGTTGTGGGCGTTGGCAAGATGGGAAATCACCACGCACGCCTATGGACGCAGGTAGAAGGCTGTGATCTGGTGGGAGTGGTTGACTCCAGTGCTGATCGTTGCCAACAGGTGGTGGAAAAGTACGGCGGCAAGGGCTATTCCGAAGTCGATGCACTCATCGCCGCGGGCGTGGATGTGGTAACGATTGCCACTCCAACGATTCATCACCGTGCGGCCGCCGAAAAACTCCTGGCGGCTGGAGTGCATTGTCTGATTGAGAAGCCACTCGCTCCGACACCGGTGGAAGCGCGAGCGATCGCTGACGCTGCCGCACGGAGTGGCGCACTGTTGCAGGTGGGCCACGTGGTTCGCTACGACCCAGTGATGGTGGCGGTGCGAAAGCTTGGCCTCGCACCTCGCTTTGTAGAAGTAGACCGTGTGAGCCCCATGACATTCAGAAGCGTGGATGTGGGCGTTGTCTTGGACATGATGATCCATGACCTTGATGTCTTGCTGATGCTCTTTGGTGCAGAGCCAGTGGAAGTTCGCGCCAGCGCCGTGAGTGTTCTTGGCGAAGCCGAAGACGTCTGTAATGCCCGACTGGAGTTCCCGCGCATGGCGGACGGATACACGCCGGTCGCCAACGTGACTGCAAGCCGAATTGCCATGAAAACCGAGCGGAAAATTCGCATCATGAGCGATGACACCTATGTCAGCGCCGACTTTGTCGATCGCAAGGGCACAGTGGCACGCAAGGGCCCCAACGCCGACAAGATTGCTGAAGTGCGTGAGCTCTTGAAGAAGGGCGCCGACCTGAGTCATTTGAATTTCTTGGATCTCCTGCAGGTCGAGCCGCTTGATGTTCATGCCGGCGAGCCACTGCGCTTGCAGGCGGAGGATTTCATCGACGCCATCCGTGCGGGACGCCGACCGCTTGTTGATGCAGAGGATGGATTCGCTGCAGTGCGTACTGCTGATCGAATTGTTGCGGCCGCGCGCGCAGCTGGCTCGCGCATGGTTTGAATCGCCGATGAACTCACTCGTGAAGTCCACTCCAACATCATCCAGTCAGCAGCTCCAATGGACTGACGCAGCGCCTGCTCGGGTGGATGTAGCGATTGTGGGCGGTGGGTTTAGCGGGCTGGTGGCCTTGGTGCATCTGTGCCGCGCAATTCCGTCGGGGACGTTTGCCATTATGGAGTGTCATCCGCTGCACTTCCCTGGTACTGCTTACGGCAGCTGTGACTCGGAACACCTATTGAATGTGCCGGCTGGTCGCATGGGGCCAATCACTGAAGATCCAGCCAGCTTTCATCGTTGGCTTGAAACACAGACGCCAGGCAAGTTTCGCGCCGATGCATTTGTTCCGCGCGCATTATTCGGCGCGTACCTGACAGAATTTGTAGCGGACGAAGTAGCGCGCTCGGGAGCGCATGTTTCATTTGTGCGCGCAGCGGTGATTGATATGCACGATGCGCCGTCACATGTGAATCTGACACTGGACTGCGCTTGTGATTCGGCCGACGGACCGGCTCGGCAGCAGTCGATGGTCGCTCGGTCTGTAGTCATTGCCCCTGGCTTGCCGGCGTCACCTGCGCCGTGGGCGGATCATGTGCATGGCGTTCCGGCAGGAGCCCTCGTTCCTGATCCATGGAAGGCAGGGGTGCTCCTTGGCATTCCTCCGGATGCGGCCATCATGCTGCTCGGAAGCGGGCTGACCGCGGTCGACATCGCGGAGGGCTTACGGCGCCTCGGGCACCGTGGCATGATTCGGATGGTCTCTCGCAACGGTCGATTGCCGCTACCGCACGCGGATCACGGCGAGCCTCCGATGCTTGCAACCAGAGAGCAGTTCGCGGGAAGTCCGGCCAAGGTGCTATCAGCACTTCGGAGTGCTGCCCGACAGCGCATCGCAGCGGGCCTCGGTTGGCAGGGCGCCATTGACGCCATTCGCCCGCATATTCCAGC
Organism: Chitinophaga pinensis; assembly: GCA_943329105.2. Classification (GTDB taxonomy): domain Bacteria; phylum Planctomycetota; class Phycisphaerae; order Phycisphaerales; family SM1A02; genus UBA966. The sequence goes on from CALQCP020000009.1 coordinate 6,747, forward strand.
CATTTGGAAGTCATGGTCGACAGCCGAGCGGCGCCATTTCATCCGTCGCGCGCGCGCGTTGTGGGAGATTCACCGTCATCGCGTGCCATGTCAAGTGCTTGCCGACATCACTGCTCAATGCGTGGCTGGCACACTACTCATTGCGCGCGGCGAATTGTTGGCAGTGCAGCCAGCAAAAAGTGAAACTGTTACCGCGACGGTCCGCACCACCGATGGTGCAACACATGTGCACACGGTGGCTCGCGTCATCAATTGCACTGGGCCATCAATGAATCTGCGTGATACGCACCATCCACTCTTGGCCGGTGTGCAACGCAACGGACTGGCCTGTACTGATGATCTGGGGCTCGGGCTTCGCTCTGACGATGAGTGTCGACTGATCAGCACCAATGGTGTTGCAAATCCACGCATTGTCATTGCGGGCGCGCTCCGCCGCGGTGACATATGGGAAGCAACGGCCGTCCCGGATTTACGCGTCAATGCCGCACGTGCCGCAGCCACGCTCGTGGCGCTGCTTGCGGATCAACACAGCAAGGTGAACCACTAGATGCTCGTTGGCAGTCATCTCAGTATCGCTGGCGGCATGCATCTGGCCATCCTCGATGCGGTTCGACTTGGTCTCGATTGCGTGCAAGTGTTCACCAAGAATCAACGGCAATGGAAGTGGAAGCCGCTCACTGATGATGAAACAACCAACTTCCGCGCCGCCGTCACTGAAGCTGGATGGCATGTTCACCCCGAGCGGCACTTGGTCAGTCACAACAGTTACTTGGTGAACCTGGCGTCCCCGGATGCAGACATGCGTGCCAAGAGCCGGGCACTGCAACTGCAAGAGACCGAACGCTGCGAGCAACTGGGCATTCCGTCCTGCGTCATGCACCCAGGCGCGCACCTTGGCAAGGCTGGAATTGCAGCCGACGAGGAGGCGGGCATTCGCAGGCTGGTGGTTGAACTTGATGCCATTCATCAGTCCACCAAGGGTTACCGCACCGTCACTTGCATTGAGAACACCGTTGGTAGCGGAACAAACCTCGGTGGACCACTTGAGCATCTTGCTCGCATTCGCGGGGCAGTCAAGAACCCGGAGCGCGTCGCCTTCTGTTTCGACACATGTCACGCCACTGCGTATGGCCATGACACTTCGACGCCAGCGAAAGCAAAGTCCTTCTGGCAGTCATTTGAGTCCATAGTCGGTCGCGCCCATGTGCGGGTCATACATGTCAATGATTCCAAGGGTGCCATTGGATCGCATCTTGACCGTCATGAACACCTTGGCGGAGGTGCGTGTGGCAAGCCGTGCTTTGCGGCCATTGCGCACATGTCGGCATTTCGTCATGTCCCGATGATTATGGAAACGCCCAAGGAAGGCAAACTTCGTGGGCGGGATCCAGACCGCGCGAACGCTGCTTGGCTGCGCGCTTTGTTACTGGTAATGCTTGCGTCTGTCACACTCACACTGATGAGTGGTTGTCGACCATGGGCGAAGTCGGACACAGAACTGACCGCGGCGCGTGTTGGCGCGGTTGCTCCAACCGCCGAAGAATCAGACCGTCTGCGGCGCGCGCAGGGTGTTGCAGACCGCGGGGATTATCAAGAAGCCCTTGTGGAATTCCGATCTTTACTAGCAGAAAATCCGCGTTTGGTGGACGTGCAGGTGGCCGTCGGTTCTCTCACTTTGGAGCAGGGTGATATCCGCGCTGCGCAGCGTTCCTACGAAGCGGCCATTCAAGCTGATCCGCGCAATGTCGATGCGCACATCGGTCTCGCGCGCACGCATCTGGCAGCCCAGCGCAACGATGATGCCGTCCGTTGCTACCGCCAAGCATTGGTCCTTGCACCCAACGACATGCGGGCCATTGCCGGCATTGCCGATGCGCTTGAGCGTTCTGGCAATTCCTCCGCAGCCATCCCATTCCTGCAACGCCTTGCAGCGGATGCTGGCGCAGATGCCGACGTGTGGTCGCGCGTGGCGCGGTCGTACTTGATTGCCGGTCGCGTGGCTGAGGCCAGTGCCGCCTTTGAAGAGGCCGTATCACTCGGCGAAGTTTCCGAGAGCACCATGGACGGACTGATTGCTGCGTACACCGCCGAGAGCCGATTTGCGGAGGCATCAAGTGCTGGGAGCGAGTTTGCACGACGCTGGCCATCCGCAGTTGCCAGCGAACGCGCTGCCTGGCTGGCATTTCGCGCCGCGGACTATGACCGCGCCATCGTGGCATACCGCGCGGCGGCGGAGCAAGATCCGCGCAGTATCAAGGCATGGAATGGAGTGGGCGTCTGTGCGCTCAATTCATGGCTGTTAAGCGACCGTCTCGATGGCGGCGCCCGTGAAGAGGCTCGCCGCGCGTTTGAGCAAAGTTTGGCCGTGGAGCCAGCGCAGCCCCAGGTGGAAAAGCTGCTACGAACCTACTCCCCGTGAAGCACTTGGACGGGCGGCGCAGGACGCGCGGCGCCAGAGCGCATACGCTTTCCGCATGCCAGACCCGAAACTACTTGAGTGCTTCCCAGCTCCATCGGATACGCCGTTCATCATTGAACACGTGAACGAGGAGTTCACGTCAACATGCCCAAAGACTGGGCATCCGGACTTTGGGCGGATCATCCTGCGCTATCAGCCAGCGAAGGTGTGCGTCGAACTCAAGAGCCTCAAGCTCTATCACCAGAGCTTCCGTAATGAAGGGATCTTCTACGAGGCTGTCACCAATCGCATGCGCGACGACCTGGCCGTGGCCATGAAGCCAGTGTGGATGCAGGTGATCACCGAGTGGAAGGGCCGCGGTGGCATCCACAGTCGAATTACGGCTACTTCGGGGCCGGTGCCGGCGGAGTGGGCGCGGGGCTGAGTCCTGCGCCGTTCGTGCTTGCTCCGTAGTTGGTGATGTTCGTGCCGTTTGCATCGTTGACGCCGTTCGCGCCGTTCGCACCATTGGCGCCCGGTGCGGTTACTTGCACCTGCTTCGACGAAGTCTTGGCGAGCGCCGGGATTTCCCGCACCTGCCCCTCCGTCAGAATTGACTTCAATCTTCGGAGCGAACGCGCGTTGAGTTCTGATCGCTCAAATCGTGTGTCCTGCATCGAAGCGCGCGGCTCCTTCTTCTTTGTGCTCCGTGCATTACCGGGGGCCATCGAAGGTCCAATCGATTCCGTAACCGCGATACCCGCGAGCCGATCGCAGAGTTCGCGGTGCCGCGCCGCTTGCTCGCCTCGCAAGGCGTCAATTTGTGCTCGTTGTGTGTCCGTCACGTCGGGGAGTGCGCGCGCAGCATCCAGGGTGGTCATGGCATCACGCCCATCGCGGTACGCCTGCGGTGCAACGGCACGCAACCAAGCATCGTGGAAGGAAGCCCGCGCTTCGGGCGACAGTGCCGCTTCAATCGCATCGCGCCCAGCAATTGCCTGATCGAACAGCGATTGCCGCCTGCTTTCACGCTGCGCCATCAGCTCCGCACTGCGTTTGGCTTGCCGAACGACTTCAGCAGCCGGACCCTCCGTCGTGGTGGTTCCCCCAACCTCCACGGCCTGCGCGCTACTCCACTGTGTGCGCAGTACTTCAATCTCCTCTGCTGCCGTGGACCGTGTCTCAGCACGCACCTGTTCCTGCAACGCAAGCGCCGCGGGCGACCAAGTCATCCACGCCTGCATGGCGGCCGCCCGTTGTGGGTCAACAATCCCCGATGTCCGTACACAACCCGCTAGGTCGAGGCTGACAACCGGTGATGCAGGCCACGTCATTCCGGGCATCGCCGGATAGTTGATGCTCCGCACCCGCTCGCGTGCGCGCTCCGCTCGAACCGCTTGCGTCAGGACTTCGTTTGCACCGCCGAGCGAGGCAATCCCGTCAAGCAGTGCGTCATCTTCCAAAGCCAATTGCCCGGCATGCGCATCCACAATGCCGATGCCAGTACGAATCTGATCGATGGGCGCCTCCGACATCTGTGGCCCAAATGCCATAGCCGCCCCTGGAACCGCAGTACCGAGGCGCGCACTGTATTGGTCCTTCAAGGCGTTGCACTTTGCTTGATAGTCATCAATCATTTGGGTAAGCGCCGCGTGGTCAGCAGCCAACCCAAGTGTTTGAGCCAGTGCACGCACGCGCTCAGCGTTTGCCGCCTGCGCCAATGACATGCCCGCGCCAGCGAAGGAATCACTGTTAAACGACGCCTGTGAAAACTCAAATCCAGGGTTCATCCCATCACCGAACGCATCGCCGAACAGCGCTCCGCCATCGTCTCCCATCGAAATCACCACCGGTCCCGATGTATCGACATCGCTACTGACAGTCATCGAAACAGTCACTGATTGTGCACCCTCCGCAATTTCCGAGATGGAACTGAGGTCGATGGGCACGTCACCCCCTGATCCGACAATCGAAACGGCGCCGACAGTGACGGCGCTCGCCATTTGCACAGCATCCGTCGGCTCTCCCTCCTTTGGCAGTGAGCGAGGCATCAATCGATGGCCACTCTTGTTCGCCGCATCGCTTGCCTGCGTCTCATAGAACTCACGTCGCGCGGGGTCAACGCCGGTCAGCGCCTTCCATGCGTTCCGGTCAATACCACGTCGTTCCTCGCTTGCCTCGTTGAAATCCGCTTGCGCCTTGGCGGTTGCTGGGTCCTTCGCAGTGACGTTGAAGTAGCCAAATATTCCTCGTGGCATGCCTGATTCCGCGGCCGCCATGCGCATACTGGCAACCCACCATCGCGCCATCCAAGTGCTGCGCACTGCCTCAATGGCCGCGCGCGCTTCCGGTTCAGTGGCTGCGGTCATGAGTTGCTCCATGACGCGTGCTGGCGAGTCTGGATCCATTCCGGTCCGACGCCACAAGCGACTCAAACACTTGATTCGCAGTGCTGCGAGTTGGTCCGGAGGCAGCGCCTGTTCAAGCGCGAGTAATGCATCGCGATGTGCGCCACAGAGTTGATCAAGTAACTCGCGGAATTCCCGCGCGGACGCTTCTGAAGTTGCGTCGCTTCCGAGTTCAAGTCGCGTCATGCCATCGTCATCAGTGACCGCCTCCATGCGACTATTGGACCGCAGTGCAGCAGGCACGGCTTCGAGCAACTTTGGAAACACCGCATCCAGTCGCTGCCGATAGTCACCAAGTGCCCGGTACGCAGCGCTGCGGGCTTCAGGCGGAAGTTTCGCATCTGCAATGCATCGTTCCACGTCCCACTGGATGGCTCCGTCACTCAGCGCGCCACCGAACATTGCCCGTAGGGCACGGCGTTTGGCTGCCAAGTGCTCGCGTTGCAGGTCACCCTGCTGTTCCGGTCGCGCCACCGCGGCAAGCGACTGAAAGAAACTGTCCATCGACTCCATGATCGATTGCGCCAACGCGCGGCGCGCCTGCTGCTGGGCTGCGGTGGTCTTCTCGTCATTGTTTGCCGTACCGATACGCTCCATCTCATCATCAAAGCGACGCTTGGCAGCAAACATCGGTAATTGCGCATCATCAAACATGGACGCGGCCAATTGCCGTTGCCCATCATCAAGGCCAGCAGAATCAAGAATTTCTTCAAGGTCCTTACTGGCTAACACTGGATTGCGTGCCGGTCCTCCGCCGAACCAGAACTGCGCAGCGGCCTGCTGAGTTGGTATGGCAAGGCAAAGCAGTGTGACTGCAAGAAGTGCGCGAATAGATCCAGTGATATTCATTGCTGTGATTCCTTGTCTCAATCCAACTTGCGTGACTGCAAATATTCTCGCATCTCTGAATTCCAGCGCAGGCGACTGGACGTCCCCATCGTGTCATGGGTTTCCTCGGGGACAATCTCTATATATCCGGGTCCATCCGGAAGCATCTGCCCGGTTGCCTGCATAGAACTCATAGCGGCTTGCAGTGCATCCTTGAGCCCCTGTACGCCGCGATCCAAATAGTAACTATCACGTGCGCCACACAGCAGGCGCACTCGCTCGCGCAGGATGGGAACATAGCGAGCCGGGTCAGCACGCAATAACGCAGCGATGTCATAGCGAGCCCATTCATTGCGTACCACACCGTGATCAATGGTTCCCGTCACTGGCTCAAACATCGGACGTGGCAACTTTGTCACGGGATCCAGTGTGCTCCACATAGCGCTCCACGCATCCCATTGCTCGCCACTGTTGCGCGCTGGCCCCAGCACGCGTTCCATAGAAACTTCGTCACGCACGGTCATCCGGGTCTTATCAAACTGCTGCGTGAGTGGCACACGGTATGACGGTCGTTCCTTGCCATCGCTATCAGTGAAGATGCTGGTATCCGCATATAAGTCACCCGCCTGAAACTTGCTGAAATCAAGCGGGTCTGGCGAACTGCTGAAGCATGCACCGAATGTCTCCGGGTGAGTGAGCTGTAACCACAGTGAGCTCCACCCGCCGCTGGAATGGCCCGTGACGATCCTCGCTTCAGTGCGTGGAATCAGGCGGAACTGTCGCTCTAATTCCGGGATGAACTCTTCGGTGAGCGCCTTTGCCCACGGCCCATTGGCTGGGCTATCTACAAATCCGTGGTGCCCCAGTGCGGTCTCTGGATCAAGCACAATCCACACGGCTTGCGGCATGACTTCCCGAGTTCCCGGTGTGACCAGCATGCGCGCGATGCTGCTCGCACTGGTGTACCGACCACCAAAGCCGGGCACGACATACACAGCCGGGAACATGCGCCGGCGAAAGTTCGGGTCATCCCACCCAGTCGGCAGTGCAACACCAGCGCGCATCACCACCTCGCGCCCGGCAGCGCGGCTCAGGATGGCACTCTTCATTTCAAACCACCGGAGGTTTGGCTCTGTCGGCAGTTCCGGCTTGGGGATACGGACAGTCAACGTCAATTCGTGCGGATCGGATTGGTCGCGATGAAAAGTCACCGTGGACACCCCGCTGATCAGATTTCCCGCAGCAAGATGACCGCGCTCGGTGTCATTGCGGTCAAACACCGCTTGCATGCGGTACGTCCCATCAAGCATGGCGATCGGCTCCGGAAATGCAATCGCATCCGCTCCCAGGGTGACGGTGGCGCCCGGCACCAGGTCGCTGACAGCAACGGAATACATCGGCTGCGGGCTGTCAAAGAAGGGAGCATCGAGCGGCTCTTCACCCGGCTGCAACGCTGATTCTGCTGCCAAGAAGACCAACATCCGTCCGGTGCGGCTTTCTGATCCAAGGAGCGCAGCCGATTCCTTCGGCAGGGTCACTCGGATGACATCCTTGGTGGGCACCGCTGGCACCACGGGCTTTGCAACATCCACCACCGCCGGTGTTGGCGGTGCCGATTGTGCCGGAGGCACTTGCCCTGCCGCGAATCCGCGCACACTCATGCATGCCAACGTCAGCGCAAGCATGGGCAGGGCACGAACGATGTCGGGCGAAAGCATGGCGGCATCGTAGAATCTTTGGGATGCCCGCCCGACGACATCTTGGCCTGTCAGCACCCGTGAGACTCCTTGCCCCCTCCCTGCGCGCTGTGGGGGCATTTCGCCCCTGCGCGACGCTTTGGATCAGTAGCGCCACCGCCGCCATGACTCTGATCGGCGCCGCTGGCTGCGCGGGTCACAGTTCCGTGGAGCGTGGAATCGACCAATCGGCAAGCAGTATCGCCGCCACTTTCGCAGGTTCGGTCACTGAAGAGCGCAATTATGTACTGCCCGTTGACGGCATCATTGATATCGACCTGGAGACGTTCGGTGGTGATGTAGTGATTCGCTCTGGTCGCGAGACCAAGAACGAAATTCGTATGCATGTGATCGTGACCGCCAGTCATGGCGCTGATCGCACTGATGAGGCCACAGCATCCCTTAAGCAGGTAGCGGTGAAGGCAGAAATCCGTCGTGGTGGCGATGTGCCAACGCTGGTACTGCGCGGAACTACCGAGCATGATGAGGCATGGCTCCATCAAACAGACATCGATATTGAACTCCCGGAATTGCGCCGCGTTCATGTGAAGACGCGCTCTGGAAAGGTGCATATCTACGAAAATCGCGGTGCATGTTCCGTCGAAACTTCCGACGGCGATATCCGCATGATTACTCCATGGGCAATTACCGAAGATGTCACACTGGTCACCCGCGGCGGGGAGATTGTGTTTCGCGCATTCACGGGCACCTGTGGAATCTTTGATATCGACTGCGTGAATGGCAAGGTGCTCACCCGCGTTGAAGCTGGTGACTGGCGTGTTGTTGATCCGCGCAACGACCACGACACACTGCATGCCTCACTGGGCCCGTGCACAAACAAGATTTTGATTCGTAATGTTGACGCCCCAGTCACGCTGAGTATTGTTCCGGAGCCGATGGAATACGGCTCGCTCTTCTCGGCTCCGTAAGTGTCATGATGTGATTGCATGACTCCGTGGCTGGCGCGTTCCGTATGCGCTTGCCGATCGCTCCGCTCACTTCCTACCGCGCACCACGCGCCTACTCTGACTTCTATGGCAATCATCAACGACCACTACCTGAAGCTGGCCGCCGGCTACTTGTTCCCCGAAATCTCCCGCCGCGTGTCCGTGTTCACCGAGGCGAATCCCGCCATTGCGAAAGAGATCATCCGCTGCGGTATCGGCGATGTCACTGAGCCCCTTCCCGCCGCCGTCATTGCTGCGATGCACACGGCCGTCGATGAACTCGCCAACCGCGCGACGTTCCGTGGCTATGGCCCCGCCACGGGTTATGACTTTGTCCGCGAGGCCATCGTGCAAGGTGATTTCCGTGCGCGCGGTATCGCTATCGCACCGGACGAGATCTTTGTTTCTGACGGAAGTAAGCCAGATGCCAGCGCCTTCATGGAAATCATGGCAACGGGTACGCCAGCCCAAGGCGGTAATCGCACCGTTGTATGTGACCCGGTGTATCCGGTCTATGTAGACAACAATGTCATGCAGGGAAACACAGGTCCCGCGATTGCAGGCGGCGGCTACGAAGGGCTGATCTATCTCCCTGGCACTCCAGCCAATGGATTTGTTCCCGAGCCCCCCACTGAACCAGTGGACATGGTCTACCTCTGCTACCCCAACAATCCCACCGGCGCGATGATCACTCGCCCCCAACTGGCACGTTGGGTGGAATGGGCACTCGCCAACGATGCACTCATTTGCTACGACGCCGCGTACGAGGCGTACGTGCGCGACCCATCGCTGCCACGTTCGATCTATGAAATCCCAGGTGCCGATCGGTGCGCGGTGGAGTTCCGCAGCTTCTCGAAGAGCGGTGGGTTTACCGGAGTCCGCGCGGGTTACACCGTTGTTCCAAAGGCTGTTGAGGGTCGCACCCACAGCGGTGAACGCGTCTCGCTGCATCGCCTGTGGATGCGTCGCTGGGCCACCTGCTCCAACGGCATCAGTTGGCCGGTGCAGTGCGCCATTGCCGCGCTATACACGCCAGCTGGCCGCGCCCAAGTAGCGTCATTGATCGATTTCTACATGGAAAACGCGCGCATTCTGCGGGAAGCATGCGCGGCCGAGGGGCTACAAGTCTGGGGCGGCGAACACGCTCCGTATGTTTGGGTGGCGTGCCCGGCTGGCATGGGAAGTTGGGACGCGTTCGATGCGCTCCTGAGTAAGGCTCGGCTGGTAGTGACTCCAGGCGCAGGCTTTGGACGCCACGGCGAAGGCTTCTTCCGGATCAGCGCGTTCAACTCGCGCGAGAATGTGATTGAAGCTGGTAAGCGGCTGCAAGCGCTGCGGTAAATGCCGGCGTGGGAACGGATGCCGCCCATGTCACAGGCGCGCGATCGGTGCAAGCAGAACTGTTACGAGTTCCAGCCCTTGCTCGGCGCGCGTTGTGGCAGCGAAGGATCGCGCGGACCAGGTCCAGTGTCCTTCGGTCCGCGGTAGCCGCGGCACACGATGAACATCTCCACGCTTTCCGCGCGGCTGGCACTTGGCTTGTATCCCTTGGCCTCAGTGAACACCATGTTCGCACGCTTCACCAGCGCGGGATACTCAGCCCCCTCGTACACCTTCATGGTTGCATGTCCACCAGTGCGTAGTAAGAATGGCAACCGATCCAGCATCGCGTGACACAACTGCACGCTGCGCGCACTATCGGCCATCGGCACACCGCTGGTGTCCGGGCCCATGTCGCTGATCACCGTATCGAAGAGTTTGCCTTCCATGGCGTAGGGCAAATGCTCGCGCGTCAGCTCATTGATATCGCCTTCAATCAGGTGGACATTGGGACCAAAGCCGCGTTTATCAATGGCTTTCAGATCGATGGCCACCACCACGCCGTTATCCCCAACCCGTTCGGCCGCTACTTGAATCCAACTGCCTGGGCATGCGCCAAGGTCCAGGACGCGCGAACCAGGGCGCATCAACTTGAATCGGTCGTCAAGCTCCCGGAGTTTGTACGCGCTGCGTGCTCGATACCCCTCTTCCTTGGCGAGCTTAAAGAAATGGTCTTGGACTTCCTTCACGGTAGCGCACTCATGGCTTCTGGAGCCGGCGAACTTCGGCAGGCGGGATGTTGGCCAAGACCACATGCCGCGAACCGGAATGCGCCAGGTGTAGCTCGCGCTCAAGACGAGCGATGGCGCGCAGATTGTCTCGACCCGGACCATCAAGCACGGTGCTCTTCACCGTCTTTGCACCGAAGTAGCAAAAGTATGAAAGCTCGCCGCCGGGGCGCAACAAATCGAGCATGCGACGCATGATGGTTTCCACCAGGTCAATTTCAAAGTTGTTGAATGGAAGGCCACAGATGACGCAGTCATACGAGCTCATTTCCAATTGCACATCTTGGATCGCAGCGTTGTGCAATGTCACTTGCCCTGGCTTGCCGCGCGTCCGCCACGGCGTGAGGATCTTTGCATCAAGGTCTTTGCAGAATTCGCTGCTCAGTTCCACGATGTCTAAGACGTCATCCGGTCCAAGGCACTTCAAGATTTCCTTGGTGACCGGCCCGGTGCCTGGCCCAACCTCCAAAATCCGCTTCGGAGAGGTGGACTCAATAGCCGCCGCCGCCAACGACCGGGCCAGCATGGGGGAACTTGGGCAGATCGTGCCCACAGTCTTCATGTTGCGGAAGGCGATGGAAAGGAACTGAATCATGAGATCGATGGGTTCAAGCGATCCCGCATGCATGGATTCATGCATACAGGATCGGTCAGGATATCAGGGACATGCCGGCACAACCATTAGAGTGATGGCGCGAAGCGCTCATCGCCCCGTAGGCCTTCACAGAAGCCCGCAAATAACTCAGGAATTTGCTCCAAGTCGCGCAAGTGTCCCATTTCCACGGTGGTGTGCATGTAACGAATGGGGAAGCTCACCAAACCACATGGAATACCGCCACCGGCAAGGAAGATGGAATCCGTGTCAGTTCCGCTGGTTCCAGGAGTGGCACCACGTTGCAATGGAATGGCGAGGCGCTCAGAGGTGGCAAGCAGTCGAGCCACCACCTCGGGCTGCATGGCGCCGCCGATAGCAATCTTGGGACCAGCGCCCATCTTGAATTGCCCATGTTGCGCTTGAGTAATTCCGGGGCTGTCGGTGGCGTGGCCAACGTCGGTGACCAAGGCAACGCTTGGGTGCAAACTCACGGCGATCATCTCCGCGCCATGGAGCCCAACTTCTTCTTGCACCGTACTGACGGCAACGATGCGCACGTTGCGCATCGACATGGCAGCGCACAAGCGAAGCGTTTCTGCAGCAACCCATGTACCGATGCGATTATCCAGCGCGCGCGCCACAATCAGTTCATCGGAGAGCATCATGCTTCCGTCCAGAAATGTTGCTGGATCGCCGATATTCAGCCGAGCTCGCGCAGTTGCTTCGTCCTTTGCACCAATGTCTACAAACAGCTCATGCAGCTTGCGAACCTTTGGTTCGCCAGTTCGGTCTTGCAGATGGATGGCGGTCGCGCCAATCAGGCCGATGACTGGTTCGCTGACGCCCTTCACTGAGGAGCGAAATTGCAAACGCTTGCCAACAATCGATCCCGCATCGATACCACCGATGGAGCGGCAGTAGATGAAACCATTGGAATCAATGTGCTGCACCATCAGGCCGATTTCATCGGCGTGACCGCAGATAGCAATGGTGAATAGCTTGTCTGCTTTGGGCGTATCGATGGTGTCGGGCAACAATTCCGCAAAGCAGTTGCCATATGCATCGTTCCAAGTCCGCGTGGCGCCGTTGGCGCGAACGTAATCAAGCCAAACGCGTTGACCTTCGCGTTCGAAGCCGGATGGACTGGGGGTATCGAGGAGTTTCCTCAGGAACGCGAGGGATTCAGTGCGCATGGGCGGAATGATACGGGGTCGCATCATTCCGCCCGCGCAGGCGTTCGAGTTGTTTGGTCAGCTGGCGGCGCGCTTATCGATGCCACCAAAGAATGCACTGAAGTCAGTGCCGCTCTTCGGCTTCGCCTTCGGTTTTCCGTCAGATCCGGAACCAGTACCGTTGGATGTCGGTCGCGTCATTGGATAACTCGCTGGCGGCGGGCTCATGGTCCGGGTCGCTGCTTGTTGAGAGGGGCGCGTGACGGGGGCAAGACTTGCCGGCTGTTCGCTCGTACCGACGCGCTTGTTGCGGGCGTTGTCAACGCCGCGTTCAAGCACTTTCAGGTGGGCGCGCAGGGCGTTGATTGAACTCAGGGGCTTTGGTAACGAGTCGCTCATCGGAATTCCTTCCCTTCGGGGGTCATCCATCGATCATGTGTCCTGACCCTATACGGCGGACACCGGTCGTTGGTTCGCCGCGATCGCGGCAACTTCTCTCAGCTTTCCAGGGCGCACACACCTGCGCCTCGAACGGATAGCTGATCTCCATCGCCTGTAATGTCTGATTCAAGGACCCCCACGGCAAGTTCTCGTACGCAGAATTCCGTCTGTGCGGCTGGTTTGCCTCAATTCCGCAGTTTGCCGAGCTCGTTTGGGGCTGTTTCGGTCCCGGTCTCGCCATCCGCGCCCAATGTGCCCCGGTCCTTCCTGCCCACGCCCGGTCTGAGCCGCTATCCGACCCTCAACTTGCGTAATTACCCCGCACGGCGTGAACTACCGATTCGCCCCACATCGGGGCCCCCAAGGAGATACCAGTGCAGCTCATCGCCACCGTCGCCGCCGCCTTCGTCATCGCTCTATCGGCTCCATCTGCCCTGGCGGGCACGGTTGACCTGCCGCGCTATCCGGCCACCAGTCCGGATGGCAACGTCATCTTGTTCAGTTGGCGCGGTGATCTTTGGAAGTGCCCATCGACCGGCGGCGGCGCGCTGCGCCTGACCAGCAACGCGGCCAACGAAGGTCGCTCCGCGTTTAGTCCGGACGGAGCATCCATTGTCTTTGACAGCGACCGCGACGGTGGACGCAATCTCTTCATCATGAAGAGTGACGGCAGTGATGTCCGCCAGCTCACCTTCGGTGATTCAGCGGCGATTCTCAGTGGCACTGGTGTTGATGGCACTGGGCGACCAGTGGCGTACTTCGAAAGCATGCGTGAAAGTGATCTCTACCGAGCAGCGCGCCCATACATGGTGCCACTTGCTGGTGGGCCGGTGGAACGCGCTTGTGATGCGTTTGGTTCGCATCCCATTGCAACACGCAACGGTGCAACGGTGCTCTTTGAGCGTGGTAGTAGCGCCTGGTTCCGACGCGGCTATCAAGGCCCTGATCAACGCGATGTATGGACTTTCGATCGCGCCACCGGACGCTTCGCGCAGCTCACCGATTGGAAGGGTAATGACGGTTGGGCATTCCCGGCTGGCGAGGACATCATTTATCTCAGCGACCGCGGTAACGGCAAGAGCATCAACATCTGGCGCAAGAAATTCGCGGCACCCGCCACTGACCCGGGCGCGCAACTCACCTCATTTGATGATGACGTGCGCGAACTTGCAGTATCCACTGACGGCCGCGTTGCCATCTTTTCTAACTGGGATTCGCTGTGGCGCCTTGACCTGGTAACGCCGGGCGCGCAGCCGATCAAGATCGTCATGCAGGCAGCGGAAGATGAGTCTGATCGCATTCGTCCGCGCAGTGTTGGGCGTGATGTCACCGAGGCGCAGCTTTCGCCGGACGGAAAGACTATGGCCATGGTTGCCTACGGCGACGTCTACGTGAAGGGTGTTGAGGAACGTACCCCATTTGTCCGCGTGACCCGCACTCCCGCGCGCGAACGCGACATCGCGTGGATGCCCGATGGCACCAAGCTTCTGTTCTCCAGTGACTCCGACGGCAACGATTCGATCTACGAAGCAACCGTTACACAAACGCGCGGCGAAGTTCGCAGCGCGTTCAAGGACAAGGTCAATCCGAAGAAGGAAGAACCGAAGGCTGAACCCGCCGCCGCTGTGCCCGCCGCTGCGCCCGTCACGGCGCCTGCCGCTGCGCCTGCCGCTGAACCCGCCACTGCGCCTGTCGCTGCGCCCGCACTCGCACCCACGCCCGCACCTGCGGTCGTTGATCCTGCAGCGCCTGCACCAGTAGCAGCCGCGCCCGTCGCCGAGCCAGCGAAGGATGACAAGAAGGACGACAAGAAAGCAGAGAAGAAGGACGACAAGAAGGACGAAGGCGCTCGCTGGGCTGATGCCGTGAAGATTGAAGTGAAGCCGTTCATTGCGCTTCCTGCACTGAGCGAGCGCGGGCCAAGTCCATCACCCGACGGCAAGAAGGTGGCATACCGGCGCGACCTCAATACCCTGGTGGTCCGCGATGTCGCCACGGGCGAAGAGAAGGATTTGCGCACTGGGTTCGATCAGTCGATTGACTGGCGTTGGAGCCCCGACAGCCGCATGTTGGCTATTCGCCAAGACGATGACAATTTCAACAGCGACATTTGGATCCAACCCGCCGATGGAAGTGCGCCGGCGGTGAATATCTCCCGCCACCCTGATATAGACGCCAATCCGCGCTGGAGTTCCGATGGCAAGGTGCTCGCCTTTGCATCCACCCGCGTAGAAAACGATGGCGACGTGTACATGGTCTTCCTCGACAAGGACCTTGAGGGCATGCAGCGCTTCGAGCAGGATCAGTACTTCAAGGACGCAGCCGAGGCCGCCAAGAAGAAGGCAGCCGAGCGCAGTCCCAAGAAGCCGGAATCAAAGAAGGATGATTCCAAGAAGGACGAGTCCAAGAAGGATGAACCCAAGAAGGACGAGTCCAAGAAGGATGAGCCCAAGAAGGACGAACCCAAGAAGGATGAACCCAAGGGAGATGACTCCAAGAAGGATGATGCCAAGAATGACAAGAAGGATCCGCCCAAGCCGCTCGATCTTGATGATGCCTACATGCGTCTGCGGCGTCTCACCACGATGCCTGGAAACGAGCTCGATCTTGAGATTTCCCCTGCCGGAGATCGCGTGTTCTTCATGGGAGGTACGGGCGAAGCCGCGGGATTGAATAGCGTGGCGTGGTCTGGTGGCGAAACCAAGAAGCTCGGCGCTGCTGGCAGCATTCAGCAGATGTCCTTGGCGGGCGACAAGTTGGTGGTGGTCGGCAAGGGCGGCGCCAGTGTGGTCAACCTCCCGGCCGGTGACGCCAAGGCCATCGACCTGAGCGACACAGTAGAACTCGATTTGGCCGCGCAGAGCAACCAGAAGTTCCTGGAGATGGCCCGCACCATGGGGAGCGTCTTCTACAGCCCCACCATGAACGGTTGTGATTGGCCCAAGCTCTCCGCGAAGTGGTCAGACCTTGCCAACAATGCCCGCACCGATGAAGAGTTTGACTACGTTGCAAATCGATTTCTTGGTGAGTTGAACGCCAGTCACCTTGGCGTCCGTAGCCCCGGCTCAGAAGGGGCAGGGCGCTTGCCGGTCGGCCGCCTTGGCGCCCGCACTCTCTTTGCTGAGGGTGGATTCCGTGTGGAGGAATTGCTGCGCGATGGTCCTGCCACCAAGGGACAGACGCCACTTGCAGTCGGCGACGTCATTGTTGCCGTGAATGGCGAAGTGGTGAAGCCTGGCGTTTCCATCGAAGACGTGTTCCGCGGCACCGCCGGCAAGGAAACCGTGGTTCGCGTGATGCGCGCACCAGCAGCGGGTGAACCGCGCATGGAACTGGATGCCATCGTGGTTCCTGGTTCAAGCGGGGAGATTCGTGAACTCACCTATCAAGACACGCTGCGTCGCGCCCGCGAGACGGTGACACGGCTCTCCAATGGTCGCATCGGCTATCTGCATATTGCGGCCATGGACCAAGCTTCGCTTGATGTTTACGAGCGCGACTTGTATGCCCAAGCGGATGGCAAGGACGGCTTGATCATTGACGTGCGCAACAACGGCGGCGGATCAACAGCTGATCGCCTGCTCAGTTCCATCATGGTGCAGCCCCATGCGTACACCGTGCCGCGCGGCGCGGATCCGGCCAAGAAGGGTCACTACCCAGTGGATCGGTTGTTCATCCAGCGCTACTCGCTTCCGATCGACATGTTGTGCAACGAAAAGAGTTTCTCAAACGCGGAGATCACCGCGCATGCCTTCAAGACATTGAAGCGCGGCACTTTGGTGGGCACGCAGACCTACGGAGGCGTCATCTCCACTGGCAGCACCTCTCTCATTGATGGCACGACCGTACGTACGCCATTCCGCGGTTGGTACCTACAAGATGGAACCGACATGGAGCTGCATGGCGCCATGCCGGACATTGTGGTGCCGCAAACTGCAGAAGACGAGAGTGCGTCCCGCGATACCCAACTCGAAACCGCGGTCGCCGATCTCATGAAGCGACTGTAAATCCAAGCGACTTCATCTAGCAATCAACGGCGGCTTGGCTTTTCACTTAGTCCAAGAGCAGTCGTTCAGGCTTCTCGATGCAGTCCTTGATGTGCACCAGGAAACTCACCGCATCTGCGCCGTCAATGATGCGGTGGTCGTAACTGAGTGCCAAGTACATCATCGGTCGCAGAGCGATCTGTCCTGGGTTGCGCGGATCTTCCACCGGTCGCTTCTTGATGGTGTGCATACCCAGAATGGCGCTCTGCGGCGCATTCAAGATCGGCGTTGACATCAAGCTGCCGTAGATGCCACCGTTGGTGATGGTGAATGTGCCACCGGTCATCTCATCAACCGTGAGCTTGCCCTCGCGCGCCTTCGCGGCAAATCCGCGGATCGCCAGTTCAATCTCCGCAAAGCTCAAGAGCTCCGCATTGCGAAGCACCGGTACCACCAAGCCGCGGTCGGTACCCACTGCAATCGAGACGTCTGCGTAGTCGTGGTACTCAACCTCATCCAGCGAGATGTACGCGTTGACCTTCGGGAAGCGCTTCAGCGCACTGCAACATGCTTTCACAAAGAAGCTCATGAAGCCGAGGCTCACGCCGTGGTGCTTCTCAAAGCTTTCCTTGTGTTCCGAGCGCAGACGCATGACCTCGGTCATGTCGCACTCATTGAACGTGGTGAGCATCGCAGCGGTGTGTTGCGCTTGGACAAGGCGTTCCGCGATTCGCTGCCTGATCTTTGGCATCTTCTCGCGTCGAACGCCGCGTGCACCGGCCACGGCCATCGGCATGGCAACAGCCGCCACGGGCTTCACGGGATTGGCAATCGTCGACACGGCCGTCGCGGCGCGCTCAACATCAGCCATCACGATTCGTCCGGACGTTCCACTGCCAGTGACTTTCGCGAGGTCGACGCCCTTGTCGGCCGCCACCTTCTTGGCGAGTGATGATGCCTTCTTGCCATCCACCGGCTCTGCCACGACTGCGGCCGTCACTGTTGCCGCCACCGCCGCTGCAGGTGCCTTGCTTGCGGCACTCGCCGGACTGGCCGCGCTTGCTGCATTGCTGGCGCCTGCTGCATTGCCCGCGCCTCCCTTGGCACCCGCTGGCTTCGCCGCCGCAGTGTCGATCGCCCCAATCGGCGCTCCTACCTTCTGCTCGGCGCCGGACTGCACCTTGACGCGCAGCACACCCGCCGCGGGCGCGCGCACTTCCAGGGTTGCCTTGTCACTTTCAATGTCGACCAAGACCTCATCGGTCTCCACCCAGTCGCCGTCATGCTTATGCCATTGACCGAGCGTGACTTCAGTGATCGATTCGCCAGGGCTCGGAACCATGATGTCCAACATGTCATTCTCCATGCGCGTTACGCGCGGTGTCATTCTTCCGAAACGAACCGATTAGCGTGCGTTCCGGCCTTTACCCGATGAGGGATTCTGCGTTGCCGCGGACGTGCTGCCCGCGCTGTCCTTGTTTCCAACCGTACCGCCTGCGGGAGCACCCACGGCGGCGGCCACAATCTTTGCCTGTTCCTTGGCATGGCGCTTCGTACTGCCGACCGCCGAGCTCGATTGCGCCGGCCGTCCAACATACGAAGGGGTGCAGCCAAGATGCGTCAAGAACTTACCGAGCATTGCCTGCCATGCACCGCAATTTTCCGGCTCTTCTTGCGCCCACACGATCTCCGCGCCGCGGTACTTCGCCGCTTGCGCACGAATCTCCTCGGCAGGGAACGGAGTCAATTGCTCAACGCGCACAATCGCCACCGCATTGTTGCCACTTTCAGTCCGCTGCGCATCAAGCTCGTAGAACAGTTTGCCAGTGCAGAACACCAGCTTCTTCACGCGCGCTGGATCCGGCTTCGCGGGATCGCCAATGACCGTCTGGAACTGTCCGTGCGTGAACTCCGCCATCGGGCTCTGCGCACTCGGCAGTCGCAACATGCTCTTGGGAGTCATCACCACCAGTGGCTTGCGGAAGCTGCGCTTCATCTGCCGCCGTATCACATGGAACATCTGTGCAGTGGTGGATGGATACACCACTTGAATGTTCTCGTCGGTGGACTGTTGCAGGAATCGCTCCATGCGACCACTGGAATGCTCAGGGCCCTGGCCTTCATAGCCGTGCGGCAAGAACATCGTCAATCCGGATGAGCGGAACCACTTGGACTCCGCAGCGACTACGAACTGATCAAAGATCACCTGCGCGCCGTTAGCAAAATCTCCAAACTGCGCTTCCCAAATCACTAATGCATGCGGATCGACCAGGGAGTACCCGTATTCGAATCCAACGCACGCGCACTCGGTGAGCGGGGAGTTGAACATCTCAAAGCGCCCCTTGGCACCCTTGAGGTGCTTGAGTGCCATCCACTCTTCACCGGTCTCTTGATCAAAGATCGCCGCGTGTCGGTGGCTAAATGTGCCACGCTTGACATCTTGACCCGTGATGCGAATGGTGTCGCCCTCTTCGACCAACGAGCCGTAGGCCAGCAACTCCGCCAGCGCCCACTCTACGCCGCCATCCTCAACAGACGCACGCGACTGCACGCCCTTGGCAACGGTCTTGTGCGCTGCAAATCC
>CALQCP020000010.1 GCA_943329105.2 Chitinophaga pinensis
GTGCACCGCGGCTGGACCGATCGACCCGACATCAGTGCTGATCTTGCTGCACTCGCGCGCACTCCAACCGCTGTTGTCAGCGCCGGAGCAAAGAGCATTCTTGATCTTCCTGCAACCGTGGAAGCACTTGATTCCTTGGGCGTTCCCGTGATCGGCCTTGGCACTCGAGTGTTCCCGCGCTTCATTTCGCAAGGAAACGATTCGCTAGGAGTGTCAGCACACGCGCGTGATGCTGCGGAAGTCGCTGCTATCTGCACCGCGCACTGGCAGTTTGCGCCGCACGTCGGTGCACTCATTGCGAATCCACCACCCGCGCAGTGGGCGATTCCCGCTGATGAAGTCGAAACCACCATCGCCACCGCGCTGATTGAAGCAGCCCGCGCAGGTATTCGCGGCGCGGCAGTCACGCCATTCCTTCTCGACCGCGTGCAACGCGCCACTGCAGGACGAACCGTCGATGTCAATGTTGCCGTCCTTGAGTCGAATGCGCGCGTGGGCGCCGCCATCGCTGTGGAACTGGCCTCCATCCGCCGTTAACCTGCGCAATCGGCAAGTTCTGCTAGGAATTTCTCTGATTTCTACAAATCGGGTCGTTTACTGAGTTACCATATATGCGTTGCCCTTTCCAAGAGCGACAACCAAGCACAACCCGGAACGGTGGTAAGGCCCTTCGAGGTCCCCCCCACACAACCCGTTGGGATGCACATGCATCGCCGGCCCGGAGCGAGGAATAATTGATGACAGTTGTAAGCGGGATCCTGGAGGCCATGAAAGGCTCATCCGAGGGTCGAATCAGGCAGTTTTCAGACGGACTCGTTGAGCGCGAGGATGACCCAGTCGTCCTCCCGGACTTCATGCAGCGCAATGGCGTCGCGCCCGGCGCGGAGATCACTGTTGAAGTTGAAGAGCGCCAATCACGGCGCACTCAGCGCATGCATATGGTGGCAAGCAAGTTGGTGGCCATCGAGGGCATGACCCCCGAGGACTATCGCAAGCGGAAGAATTTCAGCGAACTCACCGCGCTCGATCCGCAGCCGCGCATCTCACTTGAGCATCGTGGCTGTCCACCCGCATGCCGGCTCATCGACATGTTCTGCCCGATCGGATTCGGAACCCGCGGCCTGATCGTTGCTCCACCCAAGGCTGGCAAGACCATTCTCTTGCAGAACATCGCCTTTGGAATCAAACATAATCACCCGGAAATTGAGCTCATTGCCCTGCTTATTGATGAGCGCCCCGAAGAAGTGACGGATTTCCGTCGCAATGTTCCGGCGCATGTCCTTGCCTCGAGTAATGACGAAGATCTTGACCGCCACTTGGCGCTCGGACAGTTTGCCATCGAGCGTGCCAAACGCATGGTGGAGGCTGGCCGCGATGTCGTGGTGCTGCTTGACAGCCTCACGAGGCTCGGACGAGCGTTCAACAATTCGCGCCGCTACGGCAGTTCGGGCCGGACCATGTCGGGCGGCGTGGATAGCCGCGCGCTCGAAGTGCCCAAGCAACTCTTCGGCGCCGCTCGCAAGTGTGAAGAAGGCGGAAGCCTGACCATTATCGCCACCTGCCTGGTGGACACCGGAAGCCGTGCGGATCAGGTGATCTTTGAGGAATTCAAGGGCACTGGCAACATGGAACTGATCTTGGATCGAACCATCGCTGAGCGGCGGATCTTCCCGGCCATCAACCTCGCGCAGAGCGGTACGCGCAAGGAACACCTCCTGATGCCCGAACGCGAACTCAAGACCATTACTGCCCTCCGACGCCGGCTCCTCAACGCCCCGCCGCACGTGCAGATGGAGCAATTACTTGGGGCACTCAATCGATTCCCTGCCAATGAAGACATGCTGAAGGGGTAAGTAAGGGGGCATCGCGCCGCCGATCGACACGCCGCTGGGCGTCGTTCGCAGGGCGTAAAGCCTGACTGTCAGTACACGCCATGCGAGCACGCATCATGTACCCTTTGCCGCAGCATGGCTGAAGCAACCGGATACTCAAACAGCGTGCGCGCAGGCGCATTTCTCATCACCTCCGCTTTAGTGGGATTGGTGGTCATACTTATCCTTTCCAAGTCCGCGCTCTTCACGCGCAAGTCGGACTACCTGGTGCGATTCACCATGGACGAAGGGGTCGCTGGGCTTGATGCCGGCGCCGAGGTCCGTGTCAGCGGCCTGAAGGTCGGCCGCGTGGTCCGCATCGAGCAGCGATTTGAGGCCGAAGAAATTCTGGTCCACATTCAGATGAACGCGGACATCACACTCTTCAAGGATGCGCAAGTTGTCCGCTCACAGCCCCTGCTTGGCAATTACTCGTGGTTGAATTTCTCCAACCTTGGCTCCAAGGCGAAGGGCAAGCTTGAGCCGGGCGAAATGATTGATGCCAAGACCAGTGGCGGTCTGCTGGCCACCATCGTCGGCCCACAAAATGCCGGACGCACCACGGAAATGTTCACCAACATGGTGGCGTTCACTGCCAGCCTTGATGACTTTGCGCGCGTGCAATATCCAAAGTCCGTCGTCCCCATGCTCGACGATGCCGCGACCGCAGTTGCAACGTTGCGCAAGGACTACGAAGGATGGCGCGGCGATATCACTTCAAGCCTGAAGGATGCATCGCTATCCATGAAGAAACTTGACACGTCGATGGATGATGCCGTGGTCACCGTGAAGGAAGCACGCCTTGCCATGGAGCACTTCCGCGAAGTGAATATCAAGCAGATCGATGCACTCTTGACGGATGCGCAGGCTGGTACTGAGCGGTTTGCGAACGCGATGGAGAACTTGGATATTGAACTCACCGCACGCATTCCAGACCTGCGCGCGATGATGTGGGACCTTCGCCAATCCGCTACGCAAGTCAAACTTGCCACCATGGAAGTGCGACGCAGCCCGTGGAAGTTGCTGTATCGCCCCAGCGGCGACGAACTTGCGCGCGAGAATCTGTATGAATCCGCGCGAGCCTTTGCGATCGCCAGCTCAGACCTCCGCGTGACTGGTGAAACGCTGCGCGCCACGCTTGATGACACACCGGAGCGTTTCAGTTCTGATCCAAAGTTCCGCGAGACACTGCGCACCCAGGTACTGCAGTCTGTTGAGCGCTACGAGATTGCTCAGAAGCGCCTCTTTGATGTCCTGCAAGCTGACTTCAAGGGTCAAGAGATGCCGACGGACGACGCCACTGTGCAGCCTCCGATGGTGCTACCACCCAAGGATGTTGCTACGCAGAACGCCACCCCCAAGGCAGCGCCTGCGGCAACTCCAGTAGCGGTTCCAGCCAACTCGCAGTAATTCACGCGCTCACATCGGCCCTCACTCATCAGCGGGTCGGATGACACCATCACAGTGCAAGCGGAACGCAACAACATCCGAGCCGGCATCCTGACGCTGACCTGCGTGGGACTGTTCACTGCGGCGATTTACGGTTGGCTCGCGTGGTCGCATTCCACACAGGTGCGCTATGTGGTTCGATTTAGCGCCGATCAAGGGGTCTACGGGCTGAGCACGGGCACTCCGGTATGGATCGGTGGAATGAAGAAGGGAAGCATTGAGTCGATCACTCCCCGTTTCACCAATGAAACGCTGATTGGCTATGAAATCGTGCTCTTGGTGGAAGCCGGCATTCCGATTACCTCGAGCGTGCGCTGCGAGGCATCCGAAGCAGGTATCAACGGCGAAGCGATACTTGAACTTCGCGGACTCGGTGGCCAACAGAAGAACCGGAATGGGCAGTCCGGTGCGAATGCACAACCATTGCTCGCTGCTGGATCGGAAATCACTGGGACGTCACCGCCGCAGTATCGGGGGTTCTTCGGTGCCCCGATGTCTCAGTCCGTCCGCGAATTGTTGGCCATTTGGAACCCGGAACACCCCACCGCGGACTCCCTCAGCAATCGCCTGCAAGCGATCACCGAAGACGCTCCCATGCGCGTGAAGAAATCCCGAACCGAAGTCGCCGCGCTCTCGGAGCGAGCCGCGCCCGATTTCAAGCGCTGGAAGGCTGACTATGCCATCGCGCGCGATCAAGCAACCGCCGCATTCGCGAAACTCGGCTCCACGCAATCCAACGCTCCAGCCACTCCTCCCGATGGCGATGCCCCAGAGCAAGTCCTGTCGCTCGTTCGCACTGCTCGAGCCGAAGCCGACACGCTGCCACGCATCGACAGCCATCGCCTGAAGAACTTCGCAGATACCCTCGACCGCGCCGTCAAATCCATCAAGGAGCTTGGTGAGCAGACCGGCTCACTGCGCGGCAGCATGACCTCGGCGGATCATTCATTCGGTCGAGGCGCTGCTGATTTCTCAATCGCGTCACAGGAACTTGACGCCGCAGGGCGAGAAGTCATGTGGCAACCATGGCTGCTCCTTGGTGGCGGCGCCGAAGACGTCGGATCTGAACGGATCGATGTTGCGAATCGCGAGATTGTCCGCCAATACACCGCTGCCGCAGTGGAGCACCAGTTCGCAATGAAAGGCATTGAGGACACGCTCCGCCGTGATGGCGAACTACTGAACACGGTTCCCGGTCTGGCGGAGCTCCTGCGCACCCGGCTCGACTCCGCCACTGCCATCTTTGAAGCAGAGACCAAGCGGATGGAGAATCTGATCATCGGACCGCCGAGCAACAAGAAGCCCAGCAAGTAACGCGCGCCGTCCCCTGGGTGACGCGGATCGACCCTTGAGCAAACCGAAGCGCCGCCTCAATGACGCGGGACGCCCCCTTGAAGGGACGTCCCGCGAGAAAAGGGCAGTATTCGGAAGTAACTCAGTTACCTTCAGCCTTCACTCAGTTGCCTTCGGCCTTCGCCAACGGCTCCTGCGCTGCACGCGATGTCAGACCGGCACCACGGATCGATGGAAGCATCGCCGGCACCGCATCCTCTGCAGGCTCGGCCTTGGTCTCCTTGCAACGCTCAATATCCGCGCCCAACGAAGCCAGCACGCGCTCCATCCCCGAGTATCCACGATCGAGGTGGTAGACGCGGCTGATCGTGGTCTCGCCCTCAGCGGCGAGTGCCGCCAAGACCAAGCACGCGCTCGCACGCAAGTCACTGGCCATCACTGGCGCGCCGTGCAGGTGACGCACGCCAGAGATCACCGCAGTCGATCCCTGGCGATACACCTGTGCGCCCATACGTGAGAGTTCAGCAACATGCAAGAATCGCTCGGTGTAGATCTTCTCAGTGATGATCGAGTTACCGTCAGCGATGGAAAGCAAGGCCATGAACTGCGCCTGCAAATCAGTCGGGAATCCAGGGTGCGGCTGCGTGGTAATGATGGTTGGTCGCAACACACGGTTGGATGAAATGCGCACGCTGCAACGAGCATCCTCATCATTCGGATTCACCTTCGTCACATGAACGCCCACCTCCTCAAGGTGGTTCACTGCCGCAAGCAAACTGTCATACGGGAAGTCATCAATCGTGACATCGCCGTTGGTCATGGCTGCTGCAATGGCGTAGGTACCAGCCACAATGCGGTCGGGCATCACGCGATGTTCGCAGCCACCAAGCGCCTCAACACCATCAATGATGATGCGGGGCGAACCAGCGCCGCGAATCTTGGCACCCATGCGGTTGAGCATGTTGGCCAAGTCCACAATCTCTGGCTCACATGCTGCACTTTCAATGACCGTGCGACCTTCAGCAAGCGTTGCTGCACTCATCACGTTGGCGGTGCCCAACACCGTTGGTCCATTCGGTCCACCAAGGAAGATGGTTGCACCCTTGAGACGGTCACAGGTAGCAATGATGTTGCCGCCATCCATCTCAATCTTGGCGCCGAGCTTGGCGAGACCCTTCAGATGCAAATCGATTGGTCGCGTTCCGAACGCACATCCGCCCGGCATACTGATCACCGCACGTCCACGTCGCGCCAGCATCGGCCCAAGGACGCAGATAGAAGCGCGCATCGTCTTCACGATCTCATAGGGCGTCTCAACGCAGGACTCATCGCTGGTGTGCAGCGTGATGGTGTCGTCATCACCGAAGTGAATGGCCACACCCAATCGCTCCAGGAGCGACCCCAGGTTCTTGATGTCAGCCAGCGGGCCGACATTGGTCAATTTGACCCGTCCCGTGGTAAGGAGCGATGCAGCCATCAGCGGCAGAGCCGCGTTTTTGGCGCCTTCGACGGAGATGCGACCGTTTAATCTGCGGCCGCCTTGAATGCGGAAGTAATCCATGGGAAATGCCCCTAAATAACACCGATCGGTGCGAGTCAATCCGTGACTCGCTTCTCTAAGACCAATCGGCGTTCCGCGTGGTCGACCCTCAATGATCGACGAGCCAATAAGATATCCAACTTATGAGCACCGTGTCTGCCGCCAACGCCGGAACTGAAACCCCCCGCCTGCCCGGAGAGCCCATCCTGCCCGAGGCACGGATGCACATCGTTCTCCCCACCAGTCCAGTGGACGGAAAGGTGGTGCATTCGACACTCTGCACCAAGTCCAAGTCCGCGTCATTCGTTCGACACGTCTGCGTGGACGTCTCCGGTACACCGCTTGAAGGGTCATGGCTTGCCGGTCAATCGTTCGGCGTGGTTCCACCCGGAACCGATGGCAACGGCAAGCCCAACAAAGTTCGCCTGTACTCCATTGCCAGCCCCAGTTACGGAGAGGACGGATTCGGTAAGGTCCTCTCAACCACTTGCAAGCGCTTGCTTTCCGAACGCGAGCCGCAGACTGCCAAGGACGACCCCACCGACCACCGCCTCTTTACCGGGATGTGCTCCAACTACGTCTGCGACCTGCGCGAGGGCGACGCCATTCCAGTGGCTGGCCCTGCAGGCAAGCGATTCATCCTGCCCACCGACCGCAACGCCCACGACTACCTGTTGCTCGCCACCGGCACCGGTATCGCTCCTTTCCGTGGGTTCATTCATGAGCTGTTCGTTGGCCCGCCGGAGGGAAGCCCGCTGCACGCGGCGTGGCGTCCATGCACCTCCACCGTGCACCTGGTGATGGGAACGCCGTACACCAGCGATCTGATTTACGACGACTTCTTCCGCCACGTGGCCAAGCAACACCCCAATTTCACCTACCACACCGTGATTAGTCGAGAAATCCGCCTCGATGGCGGCAAGGGTGAGTACATCCACCACTACCTCGATCGCACCCTGCCCCAATTCGACCAGTTGCTGCGCAGCGAACGAACCCTCGCCTACATCTGCGGTCTCGCGGGCATGCAGGTTGGGGTGTTCCAAACACTTGCGCAGCGCGGGCTGCACAGCGGTTACTTGGACATCCACGCCGAACTGGCGGGCATTCCACCCGCGGACTGGACTGCCGAGCAAGTCAAGCGGCGCGTTCATGCCACCCGGCGCTGCATGCTTGAGGTGTACTGAGCCCGTTCCCGGACGCATCCCCGTCCTGAAAGTCGGTTCTGGCAGCGCCAGAGTCCGGGATGTCCGCGCCAACGCCGCAGAGTTCCAGCCCTTTGGACTTTCAATAGAGACATCAACGGAGACGGTGCTAGGATTTCCCTATGGCCATGGGAGACTCTCAAGGCGAGTGGCGGGATGGCGACGAACTGGCCGAAGAGGCCCGGCGCCACTATGAAGACGGCCGTCTCGTTGAGGCGGAGGCTGCGCTTCGTCAGGCACTCGCGCGCAATCCGGATCGCCCGGAATGGCACTTCCACCTTGGTCGCCTGCTTGAACAAACCGAACGCGCCAAAGAGGCACGCGCCTCATACTTGCGATGCCATGAACTTGATCCCGATGCGCCCGAGCCATTGCTGGCTGCCGCATCGGTTGATGAGATTGAAGGCGACACCGCATCCGCGCTGCGTTACGTCGAGCGCGCCGTGTCGCTCGACCGCGAGTCCGATGAGTCGCACGCGCGACGCATTCGATTGCTTTCCACCGTCGGTCGCCACGACGATGCGCGCGATGCCTTCTACGAAGCGCAAGAATTCGTTGAGAGTCCTGCGTTCTCCATGATTGCCATGGCGTCCGGGCTTGAAGAACAAGGTGATATGCCCCGAGCAGCGTGGTGTTATCGCGAAGCGCTGCGCCATGACCCAGAGATGGCAGAAGTACGCACCATGTACGCGCGCTGCCTTGCCAATCAAGGCGACCACTCCAAGGCGCTCCAGAATTACATGCATGTATTGCGCGAGCAGCCTGGCTACATTGAGGCGCTGCTTGGGTGCGCAGAGACGCTTGCGCACCTCGGCCGCGAATCCGATGCGGCGGAAAAATTGCGCCGCGTCGTGGAGATCGAGCCAGCCAATGTGCAAGCACACCACATGCTCGGTGCCCTTGACCTGCGCGCCGCGCGCTTTGATCGAGCAGCCATTGAATTTGAATTGGTACTGAAGTTGGAGCCAGAGCGAAATCTGGTACGTCTTGACCTTGCCGATGCACAGTTTCGGCGCGGTCGAATTCGCGAAGCACGCGAAACCATGCGCGCGCTCCTTGCCGAGGGTCTGCCGGAGACGCCGCAGTCGGATGATCGATTTGCGTCTCGCCCGGAACATGAACGCGTGCGCACCCTGCGCGCGCACAGCGCTGTATTTGCGCGGGCTGGCGCCTTGCTCGCCTTGTTGCGCGAGTGGGATTCGGCCGCCAAGATCATTCCCGAATTTGTAAAACTGCACGCAGCCGAACCAGACGCGTGGCGCGCACTGGCACGAGCGCGCTTTGAATCAAACGATATCGCTGGTGGTCGCGAGGCCAGTCTGCACGTACTGAAGCTCGATCCCAAGTGCGCCCTCAGCCATCACAATCTGGCGCTGGCTGCACTGCGAACCGGCGACCTCGCGGGTGCCAGCAGTTGGGTGCGCCGCGGCTTGGCGTTGGCACGCACTGATGAAGGACTGCGCAGACTGCGCTCACGCGTACTCCTGACGCGCGTCCGCAGCTTGGCAAAGCAGTGCACCCGGATCTTCCGGCGCAGTTAGCGCAGCGAGCACACCACCACCGAAAACCACCGACGGGCACCACCTTGAAGTGGCGCCCGTAGTGATTGTTTCAGCAGTGTGCTGCGTGCTTTCGATTAGGAAAGCAGGCTGGCGTACGGGATCAGTGCCATGAAGCGCGCGCGCTTGATGGCCTGAGCGACGCGTGACTGATCGCGGGCGGAGAGACCGGCTCGCTTGCGCGAGATGATCTTGCCGTTGGAAGTGAGCACGCGACGCAGGTCGTCAATGTTCTTGTAGTCGATGGTGAGCTTCTGCTTGGCAGAACGCTCGCCGGGGGCGACGGCAACGGCGCCGAAGGCTGGTGGTTGGTTCTCGCGGTCGCGGGAGCCGTATGAGGAGCCGCCATCGCGATCACCACGGTCGCCGCGATCACCACGGTCGCCACGATCGCGATCGCGCGAGCCAGAACCGTAAGAGGCGGAAGATCCGTAACCGTTACCT
Organism: Chitinophaga pinensis; assembly: GCA_943329105.2. Taxonomy (GTDB): domain Bacteria; phylum Planctomycetota; class Phycisphaerae; order Phycisphaerales; family SM1A02; genus UBA966. Next base: position 9,359 of record CALQCP020000010.1, read on the forward strand.
GAAGATTCGTTTGACATAGATGCTCGTTCCGACTGGGTGAAGTGTCCTGACAGCACGCGCTGCCAGCTCGCCTTGGCTTCTCGGAGTAGGAGCCCCCGGAATGAACCGGGAGCGGCGAGAGTCCCGCAGTGTAGCCCAAACGCCGCACTTTCCTTCACTGCGCGGGCATTTCGAAGGGCTTGGACCGGCAATTCCTGTGGAAATACCTGCGCAAAGGGCACAAAAGTAACGTCCCACCGAGGTTACACTCGGTTTCGTGTCCGAGCACTCGCACGCCGAACGACTGTCGCGTCGGATCGAACTGAGCGCGGAGGAACTCTCGCTCCTGCTCGGTCCTGACCGATTTGCGCCCACACCCGCCCACGAAGCGACGGTGTTGGATGTTGCAACCGATGAACCTGCCAGCTTCGCTGCACCGGTCGTCACGGAATCAGTGGCGGCCGATGCCGTTGCACTTCCGACCGGCGCACCGCGCTGCATCGGCGACACTGACTTGGTGCAGGCGTTACTTTCCGGCGCACCCAACTTTGAACAACTCGCACTGCGTGCCATTCGCGAACGTACCGGCGAAGAACTCGCGCGCATCATCACTGGTAGCGCTGCAGATGCAATGGTGGCGACTGGTACCGCCACCATGATCAGCGAAGGTCGCGCATTTGTTGCACCCGTCGCTCCGGATGCGCGCGCTGCGTGGGCACTCTGGCTGAATCGATGGCTGGAACTCGCTGCCTTGGTTGGATCACACGCGCCGCGTGGTCTGTGGGATGACCCGACCGGATTTCCATCGTGGCCCCGCTTGCGCCAGCAGGTCGCGCACCGCATTGCTGCTGCACGCTTGCGCCGCGAGTCGCTCACTGTTTCACTGTTGCGTATTGAGGACGTGGAACTGTGGAATCGCCGGTCGCAAATACTCCTTGACAATCCCTTCATGGGCCGGATCGCCACCGCGCTTGATGCGGCAGTAGTTCCCGGAGACGAGCTCGCCCGACTGGATGACGGCGGATTCGTGCTTGTTTCGCTGCGTGAATCCGCAACGCAAGAACTTGCCGCCGCACTCCGCGCTGAAATTGCCAGCCTTCCCGGTGATGGGCCACGATCCCTCGTTGTCCATGTGGGAGTGGCCGCCGCGCCTTGGGATGCAACCGATCCTGACTCGCTCCTTGAGCTTGCCGCCCGACGCGCAGCAGCAAGTTCCAATCAGGGCTGACCAGTGAAGGTTGTCATTCTTTCCGACCTACACCTTGGCCTCCGCGCCGCGCCGAATCCAGCAGAACTGCTAGCCGCACTTGAGGGTGCGCACGAGGTCATCCTGAACGGGGATGCCGCGGAGTCAGCATCCAGCTCATTCGGCGTGCGCGGTGAAGACTTTCTGGCAGAACTGCGCGAACGTCTGGCGCGAGTCAGCAGCACCGTGCTGCGGATTGAAGGGAATCATGATCCTGCCACCGGGGAACTCTCCGCATTGCGCGCTAACGGCCGCGTGCTCATCACCCACGGGCATGCCTTTCACCCAGCTATCGCGCCGTGGTCTGCGGCCGCTCATCATGTAGCCGCCGAATTTGCGTGCGCGTACCAGGCAGCTGCAGGGTGCGCAGAACCAGAGCGAACCCTGCTTGCCGCACGCGCCGCCGCCATTGCAGAACGCGGATTCGATAGTGCCGCATCACCATTCACGGTGCTACGCCGCATGGCGGCTCGGCCATGGGTGTTTCCAGTAGTGATCGGTTACTGGCGCATGTTTCCAGAATTGTCGGCACGCTTTTTGGAACGCGCTGCTACCGCCGCACAGGAACGGGCCGAACCCATTCCACAAGCCATTGTTGCTGGGCATTCGCATCGCGCCGGTGCATGGCTGGTCCGGGGCAAACTGGTACTGAACACCGGAAGTTTCACGCTTCCAGGACAGCCCCATGTGGTCACCATTTCTGATGACAGCGTCTCACTCACGCCACTCACGCGCGTTGCTGGCGAATGGCGTCAGGATGCATCCGCGCGCAGGACCTGGGTGATTGACGAAATCGCACGCTCCACCGCGGCTCCATCAATCCCCGTTTCATAGCCCGCAGACTCCAACATTCCCAACAACGCGGCGGTGTCCACATTGCCGCGCGCGCCGGGTGCGTACGGGCATCCACCAAGGCCACCCGCGCTCGCATCAAAGCTGCGGACACCAAGCTGCAGCGCCATCCGCGCATTGTCCAGCGCACGACCATTGGTGTTGTGCAGATGGAGTGTTGTGCGCGCAGGCGCTAAGACGCTGGCAAGCTCTGCATACAAGCGCTCAATATCTTGGGGCTCGGCAACGCCCAACGTTTCTCCAAGATCAATCTCATCGGCACCCAGTGCAAGCATCTGCTCAACCACGCGACGCACTGCTGCTGGCGCAACTGCTCCGTCATACGGGCACCGCACCACGCAACTGACATACGCCCGCACCGGAATTCCTGCTGCCTGCGCTGCTCGCACCACCGGAACAAACCGCGCTATGACTTCGGCAATGGTGCCGCCAGTATTTGCTGCGCTAAACCCCTCGCTCGCCGCGGCAAAGATTGCCACCTTATCCACACGCGCCGCCAGCGCTGCATCCATGCCGCGTTCATTGGGAACCAGTGCGCTGTAAACAGTGCCGGAGCGACGCTGAATGCGCGCAAAGACATCGGCCGCATCTCCCAATTGTGGCACCCACTTTGGGCTTACAAAGCTAGAAACTTCAATTTCAGGGAATCCAGCCGCGGAGAGTGAATCGACAAAATCCACCTTGGCAGCGGTGGAAACCAGGCGCTTCTCATTCTGTAATCCATCACGCGGGCCAACCTCCGTGAGGCGAACAAACCCCAGCGCATCGGAAGATGTGCCAGTCATTCGACTGGTCCTTGGCGCTGCTCCGTTGCCGCACGCTGACGATCGCGCGACGCGCCATTGCCGCGGGTCGCCGCATCATCGCGCCAGATACGCACTAAGAACGGAGTGAATACCGCAATGAGCGCCACGGTCAGCACGACCGCGCCCACAAACAACACCACCTCGGGCGAGATGCGCATACCCACCTCCGAGCGCTGACCATCTTTGCCGGTCACCGGCGTCGTTTCAATCGGGTCACTCTCCTGCAGATACGCAGCGGTCATGTTGCCTCAATTCGTTCTGGAAGAAATCGAAGGCCAGCCTGCACCGTTGCAGTGGCTCGTCCGCCTTCAGCAGGTACCAACAACACCGCACCCGGCTCTGTGTGCGCCGTTCGTACCATGGCAAAGGCAATGCTTGCTGCACCCAACATCGGGGCCAGTGTGCTGCTCGTCACCGCTCCCACGGGGTTGCCCGGTTCACCATCCGCACCGCGCTCAAAGACGGGCGATCCCGATGTTGGCAACGCATCTTCTGTCATGCGTAGCGCTACTAAACGCTGCTTGGGCTTGCCCAAACTCTCCATGCGCGCCACCACTTCCTGCCCGGGATAGCACCCCTTCTTGAAGCTGGTCCGTGCGTTCAGAATGCCTGTTTCGTGCGGCAAATTGTCTGGACCAAAGTCAACATGATGAAGCGGCGTGCCGGCTTCGATACGTGCAATGTTGTACGCATGCCATCCGGCGGGACGCGCGCGGCGGCGGCCAATCTCTTGCACATCATGTTGCGAAACAAGTGCGTCCCATGCACGCCCGATCGCCTCGCGTGGAAGGAATATCTCTACACCCGGCGATCCGCATTGATCGCGTCGCGCAAGCACCGCAGCAGCACCGGCCAGCGTGCACGAAACGCAACGCGCATCATGATTCAGCGCCTCTAATTCAGCATCTTCAACGCCGGCATTCGAAAGTAACGCAGCGCCCTCGGGCCCGTGAACTGCCAGACGCCCCCACAACGCTGACTCATCGGTGATCTGCACATCCTCTGCAAACAAGAACGCATGCAGTGTGGCAACTGTCCGAGCAGCATCATGAATATCAACATCAACCAGTGTCAACGGCGGCGTGCCGTCAACATCGGGCACGTGCACAAAGAGCAGGTCAGCCTCAATGCGACCCTTTCGATTCAGCCAGAAGCCCGCGCGCACATCGCCGCCGGCCATGTCCTTGAGTTCCTGCGTCACCATTCGATTGAGAAAGTCCACTCGATCCGCGCCGCGCACAGCAATGGTGCCGCGATGCGCCATGTCCAGCACCGCCGCGCCGCGCCGGAATGCGGCGTACTCAAGTTCAAGCAGTCCGTACCCCGCCACAATTTCCGGAGGCTCCACTGCCGCCGGGGGCGAAGTCGGCGCAGCCGCCGCGGTGGGCGCCACCTGCTCCGCGGCGCCCACGCCGTAGGGCATCCACTCAACCTCCACGGGCACGCCGCCCAGGCGGACGCTTTCAACGCGTGCGTAGCGCTCATGCTCTTGTTGGAGTGGATTGACAGGCATCCCGGAAGCATAGTTCGCCTACCATTTCCGTCCCGATGCGAAATGAATTCGCACATGTGTATCTGTACTGCCATCGTGGGCTCCGAGATTTGCACCGTCCCGCCCAGCAGAACGAACGCCGCTCAGTGATCGAAAGACCCCAACACCATGACTCTTGATATTGAACTCTTCCGTCGCCTCTGCGAAACCCCCGGCATTCCTGGTCGCGAAGAGCGCGTGCGTGCGGTGATTGAGAAGACCGTACTTGGCAAATCGGGCGGTGGACTGTTTGACACGTCCCACGTCGATGCCATGGGCTCGTTGATCTGCACCCGCAACGCCACCAAGGGCGGCAGCAGTCGCGGCGCAGAGCCAACCACCGTGCTGCTGGCCGCACACATGGATGAGATCGGTTTCTATGTTCGGCACGTTGATGACAACGGATTCATCTGGCTGAACGCCGCTGGTGGCTTTGACACCCGCAACCTCTTTGCCAGCCGCGTGACCGTGGTCACTGACAGTGGCGACATTCACGGCGTGATGAATCCCGGCGGCAAGCCGATCCACATTTCCAACGATGCCGAACGCACCAAGGTACCGGGCGTGGAAGAGTTCTTTGTTGATCTTGGCATGACTGCAGCGGACGTCAAGAAGCGCGTCAAGGTGGGCGACTATGTGGTGCTCAACCAACCGTTCATGGAAACGCCCCTCAAAATCGTCAGCAAGGCGCTCGACAATCGCATGGCTTGCTTTGTTGCCATTGAAGCGCTCCGGCACATGCACCGCAAGAACGTGAAGCATGCAGCCAACATTGTGGTTGCATTCTGCACGCAAGAAGAAGTTGGCCTGCGCGGCGCCACCACTGCTGCAAATCAGGTGGGCGCGGATATCGGCGTCGGTTTGGATGTCAATCTCGCCTGCGATACGCCCGGCGTTCCAGATTCACAGCGCGTCACCAAGCACGGCGATGGCGCGGCAGTGATGATTCAAGACAGCAGCATGATCAGCGATTACACGCTGGTGCAAGAGATTTGCGCCGTTGCCAAGAAGCACCGCATTCCGCACCAACGCGCCATCCTGCCGCGCGGTGGTCAAGATGGTGCCGCCATTCAACGCTCCGGTCGCGGCGCGCGCTGTGTCGCACTCGGCGCCGGCACGCGCTACATCCACACCAGTACTGAAATGCTGGACAAGGCAGACCTGGAAGCGGTGATCGACCTGCTTGCTGCTTGGCTTCCAACTATTGCCTGAGTTGCCGCGCTCCCGGGCGCAACCGCGTCGCTATGGAAATGCATGACCGCGCGCTGCGCGCTCCATGACGTTATGTGCGCATGACCACGCGCTGCATGGCTTCATGACCGCCTGACTCTCAGTGACTCATGCGCCCATGAACGCCAAGCACCGTGCGCGCGATCGCCTCGGCCGCATCCACTTGCGGTCGTGCCCGCAGCGCGGATTCCATTTCGTCGCGCAGGCGACCGTCCGCCATGAGCGTGGCGAGCGGTTCGCCAATCGACTGCATGTTGGCGGCCACATCCAGCCGGTCATAGGCCAGCACCGCCGCGCCCGCGCGCACCAATGGCTTCGCGTTCGCTTCCTGATGAAGGTCGCGGTGATACGGGTAAGGAACGAACACGGTGGGAACATGGTTCGCCTCCGCTTCTGCCACGCTGTTTGCACCCGCGCGGCTCAATGCCAATTCTGCAGCGCCCCACGCCAGCCCCATGTCATTCAGAAACGGAAGCACCAACGCCTTCACGCCCGCGCGCGCATAGGCGGCATCCAGTTCCGCGGCCGAAGGCGATCCCTTGGAGCCCGCCAAGTGCAGCACCTGCCAGTGCGAAAGCAGATCCTTGTTTTTCAGGGCAAAGGCCACCATAAACGAGTTCAAACTCGAAGCCCCCTGCGAAGCGCCAGTCACAAAGAGGCACGGTCGCACCGGATCGAGCCCCAACTGCCCCCGGCACTCCGCACGACCCGCCGGAGCGATCGCCGAACGCCGCAGCGGCATCCCCACGATGGCCTCGGCAAATTTCGGCATATCCGGAGTTTCGCACGCACTCACCACTCGCTGTGCTCGCCGCGCTGCCACCCGGTTTGCCCGTCCCGGCGTTGCATCCAAGTTCACCAGCGTGATCGGAATCCGGAGCGAACGCGCCGCCGCCGTTACCGGCCCAGTCACGAACCCGCCAAGACTCACGACGTGTTCAACTCCCTCGTCACGCATCATGCGCTTCGCGGCGGCAAGCCCCTTGAAGTAGGCGTACGCAAATCGCCACACTCCACGCGGATTCCATGCCAAACCCTCGGCCGGCACTGGGCGAAACTCCACTCCAGCGTCACCGAGCATTTGCGCATCGATGGCGCGGGTTGAGCAGAAGAACAGCGGGCGCACTCCGGGGGCCACATCACGCATGCGCTCGGCAATCGCCAAGCCAGGGCTGAGATGCCCGCCCGAACCACCGCCCGCAAAGACAACGGTCCGCCGCGCGGTGCTCACGCCATCCTCGCGGCATCACTACCCGCAGCAACGATTCCGGATGTGCTTCCCTCAGCGTATGCAACACCGCGCGTAGCCATGTACCCCGTCGAATGGCCGGCGGTATTCACCGTTGCGCGCTCGTCAAAGGGTGCACCTTCGCCTTCTCCAGGCACCGGTACCCCCAACGCACGGCGGCGCTGATCAGCGGCTCGCTCCATGGCAATCAGGAACCCCAAGGAAAGGCAAGTCAGGATCCAGCCAGTACCGCCACGGGACATGAGTGGCAGCGCAATGCCCTTCGTCGGTGCCAAACCGGTGACCACGCACACATTGATCAGCGCCTGCAGTCCAACGGTGAGAACAATTCCAAACCCCAAGAGCTGGGAGAAATTTGACAAGAGTGGAGTCTCAGTGAAACCCCCGGTAGCCACGTTGGCGGGATCGGTCGTCCCGGCGTGGGCGGGTGTTCCTGTGCTTGTGCCCGACCGGTTGGTGGCGATTCGCGCCGTGGCGGTCACAATCGCCACGCCGCAGCCAATCAGCAGGATGTAAAGCGCAATCACCACCACGGAGCCAGTCAGACCCAATTCCTCCGCAACAATGGAGTAGATGAAGTCGGTGGTGGCCTCCGGCAAGTAACCGAACTTGAGTTCGCTGTTACCGAGTCCGCGGCCGGCCAACCCGCCGCCAGAAATGGCTTCCATGGACTGAATGATGTGATAGCCGATGCCCTGCGGATCCTTGTAGGGATCCAAGAACGCCGCAATGCGATTGATTCGGTAGGGACTGGTCACGATTAACGCAACAAATGCCATCAATCCGACCGGGGCCAGCGCCGCCACATAGGTCCACCGAGCCCCCGCCGCCAGGAGGAGGGCAACCGAAACCACCTCAATGAGGACCGCGGTGCCAAGATCTTCCATGGCGATCAAGCCGCACAGCACGCTCACGGCCCCCAGTGGAACAGCGAATCCCCACTTGAATGAGCCCATTCGCGCCCGTTGCCGGACTGCGTACCAAGCAACAATGATCGGCACACCCCACTTAGCAATCTCGCTCGGCTGCAAACCCACCGGACCAAGGCTGATCCAACGCCGAGCACCATTGACCTCGCGACCGATGCCCGGAACATGCACCAGGGCCAAACTCACAAAGATGGCTGCTGCGACCCAGGTCACCGGTGTTGACCACCACTTGGAGCCCGTTCCACCCAGGCGATCAACTGGCACCAGGGCGCCAAGGACTAGGGCGATGAATGCACCCACAGCGAACCAGGTGTGCTTACCGAGAAAGATCCCGCCCGTGGTGGTGGGCTGTCCACCGGACAGGCTCAAACTAGCGGAATTGACCATGATTGTTGCCACAATCAGAAGTCCAAGGACGGCCAGGATGAGTCCGTGTCGAGAGCGCAACATGCTCACCCTATCGGCATCAGCGGCAGTCGAACAAAAGAAGAACAGGCGCACCAAAAAAGACACTGCCGCCCTTTCGGGCGGCAGTGTTAAGTATCAAATCAATCAGTCAAGACTGGTTCAGGCGCGACGACGGCGCGAGGAGAAGCCAGCCAAGCCGATCAGTGCAAGCGCACCAGGGGCAGGGATGAGGTTCGTCGACGGAGCGGTGGTCGTGACGGTTGCGGCAGTGACGCCGTCCTTGACTGCGCTGGTTGCAGCCCAGAAGACCGAAGCTGTGCCAGGAGCCATCACCAAGTGTGCGCACCAGATGCCAAGGTTGGATGAGCCAGCCGTACCAGTGTTCGTGCGGGTTCCAGTCATACCGCTCATCGACGCAGCCAAATTGTCTGGGAGTGTCGGTGGGCTCAGGAACCAACCAGCGTTCGCTGGCACGGTCGGAGCAAGCGATGACCAGTTGGTGAAACTGCCGTCGGCGCCGGTGCCGGCCGAAGCGTAGTACTCACCCATGTATGGGGCGCCACCGTCGACACCGATCGTCATGAAACTGTCGACGATATTGCTGCGGGTGGAAGTATTGGCGTCCGGCTTCCAACCACGGGTGGCCGTGCCAGCTTGCTGCACGAACGTCGCGAGCGTTGCGCCGCCCTGAGTGGTGGTGAGGTTGACGTTGTAGACGTTGAGGAGACGGTCAGAGGCGTTCGACACAACGGTGAACACGTCAATGACGACGTTACCGTTGGAGGCGGTGTACGTGAAGGCCGAGTAGCCAAGAACACCAGCATCAGCCGAGGCGATGAACGACGCAGTTCCAACAGCAGCAATGATAAAATTCTTCATGACTTTTCCCTTTTTAAATTTCCCGAACAAGCGGGGTAACCCTCCGGCGACAAGTCCCTTCTCATTGGCCCCAGCCCTTTGCTGTTGCCTAGACACTCGTCACCGACATCAACACCATGCCTCGGATCCGTGGCGAGTCAAGGCACGGCAACCGTCGCAATGATGATTTCTAGTCAAATTGTTAGTTATGAGTGCGTGCGCCACACGGAAATCGATTCAAAAACCGCGATTGAATGCCTAGAACATATTTATTATTGACTTTCTGAACTCCCCTCAACAACAGAGATGTTTATGCCGAAGCACGCTATTTGTAAGTGCGCGTCCCAGTCCGCACACTGAATTGCGACTTTGGTGACATCACGCGCGTAGGAACATTCACCGCATCCCATGCATGTGACTTCGTTGCATACATCTAGATAGACCAATCGATGCCACGTTTCGATGGTGCGGCTCGCGGCACCTGCGTCGCCAGGCAGCGCGCACTGAAATTCGCAGGCCACCAAGTGGGGCCAAAGCTGCCTGGGGCATCGAGCTGCGCAAACAAGGAACCGAAACCCTTGAAAGTCATGGTTATACGCACACATTTCGAGCGCCGCACGGTGCTCTGCGACTGCTCAAACAGGATTCGGGAGCGAGATGAGGCCAATTCTTGGAAAGTTAATGATGGAAAAACCCTATGAAATCAGGCGTAAAAGTTGATTATGCAATTGAACTGATGATTTCGCCATATTTCAACTTGCACTCAAGAACATCCGTGACACCTTGATTGATGAGTAGTGCGCTGCCAAGGCTGACAGCGAGTGCTACTCAAACTTCCCTTCCTCTCACTTGGGTTGGTTTCCCACCTCCCCCCAATTGAGTTTCCCTTACCTATCAGCCTTACCTAGAAAGGTTCCCCATGAAGACTGTTCTTTTGGTCGCATCAGCAGCCTCCGCCATCGCTGCATCAGCGAATGCCGGATTCCTCGGCTTCACTGGCTTCTCATACATCGCTAGCAACGGCAACCGCGTCATCGACGTCTTCGCCGTGGTTTCAAACTCCAGCGATAAGCTCCTGAATGTCTACAACGCAAACATCACCAACAACGCCGGCGTTGGTGGAGCAACGTTCTTCACCCAGCAAGCTGGCACAGCCACTCGTGGTTGGAAGCCAGACGCAGGCTCGTCCACCCGCAGCAACATCGTCGACAGTTTCATGACGATCGGTGTTGACGGTGGCGCTCCATACGATGGCCAGTACTACGCTTCGGCAGGTACCGGCGCCGACGGCGGATTCACCTCTGGTTGGTCGACCTTGGGCAACACCATCCCAGCAAACGCCGGATGGTTCCTGAGCCCACCAACCCTTCCGGATGGCGGCGCTGCAAGCCTCTCTGGAATGACCGGTACCCGAATCGACCTCGGACCAGCAGGTGCAGATAGCAATCTGGGCGTTTGGTGCGCGCACTTGGTCATGTCTGGCAGCACCACGAGCTCCTTGTGGGGCGCAACCGCCGCTGTCAAGGACGGCGTCACTGGTCTCGTCAGCACTGGCTCCGTGGTCGCTGGTCAGTTGATCCCGGCTCCAGGCGCCATCGCGCTCATGGGTCTCGCCGGCTTCGCAGCTCGTCGTCGTCGCGCCTAAGCGTGCCGATCGACTGAGTCACGACCCGAAATGGGTCTAACATCTAGGTAAGAAGCACCGCCGTTCGAAAGAACGGCGGTGTTCTTTTTTATCTATAACACCAGTGTGCATGACACCGCGCCATGCATCCCCAGGGCACGCCGGCAAGTACGTAAAAAAAATGAATTGAAACTTGCATTGCTCGATTGCGGTGGCAATATCCGATTGAGTTTGGTGATCGCCGCTGACGACACTCAACCTCACTTTCCCATCGCGTTCGGTTGGATCAGTTTCCTCCGACGTTTCCCTCACTTAAATCAGCATTGCTTGGAGGCAATTAGAGATGAAAAGGGCCTTTGTATTTATCGCTTCGGCTGTAGCTATCGCAACGACGTCTGCGGACGCTGGTGTGATTGGGTACTCAAGTTTCGCACGCACCGCTAGCAACGGAAACACCGTCATTGATGTTTTCGCTGTGATGTCGAACGCGAGTGATCGACTCCTCAACGTTTACAACGCAAACCTCACCACCACTCAGGGCGGCTCAACGCTTGCGACGTTCGTTCAGCAAGCTGGCACAGCCACCCGTGGTTGGAAGCCGGATGCCACCACCTCCACCCGCAGCAACATCGTCGACAGTTTCATGACGATCGGTGTTGACGGTGGCGCTCCATACGACGGTCAGTACTACGCTTCGGCAGGTACCGGCGCGGATGGCAACTTCACCAACTGGTCATCGCTTGCTCCGACCGTCCCAGTGAACGCTGGTTGGTTCCTGAGCCCACCGACACTGCCAGACAACGTGGCTGAGTCGATGGCCGGCATGACTGGCACCCGCACCAACAGCAACGCTGCTGCTGGTAATAGCAACCTCGGAGTGTGGTGCTCGCACTTTGTCATTGCTGCCGGAGACGTTGGTGCACGTTGGTGGAACGCCACCGCAGCCAGCAAGGACGGTCTCACTGGTGCGACCATTACCAACACGGGAACGATGTTGATCCCTGCCCCTGGTGCGCTTGCACTGCTCGGCTTGGCTGGCTTCTCTTCGCGTCGTCGTCGCGCCTAAAGCAGTCACCTGCCGGAGCTCATGTGCTCCGTGGATATGCAACCAAGTCCCCGACCCCGCACCCGCGGGGTCGGGGACTGTCTTTGCTGGGTGCTCTCAGGCAGAGACGCCACGAATAACCGTCGAGAGCGGGCCAAAGACAATTTGTTATAGGACTCATTGTACTGAGCAAAAAACTTGCCTCATGACCCACAACCTTTCCAAACCTTGAGACCTCGCACTTTCCCGTGCAGTATTCCGGGCTACTCTTGAACCGGACCAACGTGCTGAGCGTTGTATGTCCAACGGATCCCATGCACACGCGGGCACTCGCCCCACCGTTTCTGTTGCCGAAACCCACACTTCACGAACACAAAGATCAAGGAAATTTCACAGATGAAGCCACGCATACTCATCGGAACATTGGCAGCCGCAGGCCTCGCACTTGGCGTTGGACAGATGACGGCCACTGCAGTGCCGGGCGATGGTGGCACCAGTGAAACACAGGCGGGAACCGACGTCATCGTCGGCGCAATCAACGGCGTGAGTAACTACGGAACCAACACCGTGAATGGCGTCGCCATGTACGGATACGCGTTCGGCACCACCAGTTGCAACATCGGCACCGCCGTACTGCGTTGGTCGCAGGCTTCATCGTTCCATCCGGTCATTCCTCAGAATGCATATCGAATCAAGGACGGTCGCATTGAGCAAATCGGCATCAGCTGGATGAAGTACGGCTTCTGCGCGCTGCAAGAGAACTTGTGCGCCACGTGCCAGGCGGGCGGCGTTGGTTGCGGCTCAAGCCAATCGACTTTGGGTATTGGTTGCAGCGATCCGTACAGCTCAAGCCTGAACGGCTCACAGAGTGGCCTTGGGCCACGCTCACGCGTCAATGCATCCACCGGCGTCTTTCCAGGGGACACCTCGGCAGAAATCGGCAGCTGGCCGGCGATGCCAGGCGGGCAAGGCAACATCGCCCGTCGCATTCAGATCAAGGCAAATGACCTGAATCCCACCCTCAACGTTGGCGCCGTGTACTTGGCCGAAGGCCTCTACGTGCACCCCGACGACGCTGCCGCTGGCAATGACAACAACAACGTCAGTTACATCAAAGTGAATGTGGCTGCTACCACTTTCAACATGTCCCTGTCGGGCGCCACGTTCCAGCAGAAGCCCGCCATCTATCACTGGGCGACCGTGGTTCCGACCGTGGCTTACTCAGTGGCTGACATGGCCGACGGCCGATTCATTGTGGCGAACAACGTCAGCCTCAATGCGAACGGCACGTACCACTACGAGTACGCGATCTACAACCAGAACTCCGATTCTTCCGGAGGCAGTTTCACCATTCCGATTGCAGCCGGCGTGACGGTGACCAATGCAACATTCAAGGACATTCCGTATCACTCGAATGAGATTTACGACGGAACGGATTGGACCGTCACCAATACCGGCACCCAATTGACGTGGCAGTGCACGCAGACCTTTGCGCAGAATGCCAACGCCAACGCATTGCGATTCGGCACCCTCTACAACTTTGCGTTTGACGCAAACAGCCCCGGAGTCACTGGGGACACCGTACTGGGAGTGTTTAAGACCGGTGCCAGTGTGACTGTTCGCGGAAAGGTGCCTGCCGCTGTGTGCCGCTCGGGTGACTTGAACTGCGACGGATTCATCGACGGATCTGATCTGGGAGGGCTGCTTTCAAACTGGGGTCCATGCCCTGGCGGTATCCCCGGATGCCCTGGTGACCTGGACAACGACAGCAACGTGGGCGGCTCTGATCTTGGAGCACAGCTTGCCAACTGGGGTTAATGCCAGATAATGATTGAGACCATCCGCCGCCCGGCACTTTGCCGGGCGGCGGCTTTCAAAGACTTGGACAAGGAACTGTCATGAAGATTCGAACACTGATCGGGACGCTTGCTACTGCCGGTATCGCCCTTGGAGTCGGGCAGATGACCGCTACGGCAGTGCCGGGAGATGGCGGAACCAGCGACGCGCAAGTTGGACCGGACGTCATTGTGGGAGGCATGCCGGACGTATCAAAGTACGGCGGAGCCATCGTCAACGGCGTAAGCATCATGGCGTACGCGTTTGGTTCCACCAGTTGCAACATCGGCACGCAGCAACTCGATTGGTACAGCGGAACCAGCAACCATCCGATCATCCCGCAGAATGCCTACCGCATCAAGAATGGTCGCATTGAGCAAATTGGACTCAGTTGGATGAAACACGGCTTCTGCGCATTGCAGCAAACGCTGTGCGGATCGTGTGTTCCCGCTGGCAGTGGCTGCCCGAGCCTCTTGGGTATCGGTTGTAGCGATCCGTACACCTCGAGCCTGAATGGGTCACAGACTGACCTTGGTCCGCGCTTTGAGGCCAACGCATCCACTGGCTACTTCCCTGCCACTGGATCAACCACGTGGCCGTCGATTCCGAGTGGTCAAAGCGCGATCGCCCGCCGTGTGCAGATCAAGGCCACTGACCTTGATCCGGCGCAGAATGTTGGCGCGGTCTACGTGGCCGAGTGCCAATACGTGCACCCACAGGATGCCGCCAACAACAACGACAACAACAACGCCAGCTACCGATTGTTTACGGTGGGAGCGCTCTCCGGTGGGGCGTACACGCTCACGCTCACTGGCTCGACGTTCCAACAGAAGGCCGCCATCTATGCCTGGTCGGTGGTCTCACCGACGGTGAGTTACGCGGTGGCTGACGCGCCCGATGGTCGGTACATCGTTGCCAGCAATGTCACCACCAACACGGATGGTTCGTACCACTACGAATACGCCATCTTTAACTACAACTCAGACAGTGCTGGGCGCAGTTTCTCCATGCCGATTCCAGCAGGCGTGACGGTGAGCAACATGGCATTCAAGGACATCGCCTATCACTCCGGCGAGCCATACAACAGCACCGACTGGACCATGACCATGGCAGGCGGCATGATGAAGTGGGAGTGCACTGAGACTTTCGCGCAGAACGCAAACGCCAACGCACTCCGTTGGAGCACGCTCTACAACTTCTCGTTTGATTCAAACGGGGTGCCAGGAAACGGCAACGCAGCGATCGGGCTCTTTAAAACTGGTGGGTCGCTCGGCGTGTCAACCCAGGTACCAGTGAACCCATGCAGATTTGCCGATCTGGACTGCAACGGCGTTGTGAACGGCGCTGACTTGGGGATCCTTCTTGCACACTGGGGCCTCTGCCCCGGCAGCACCCCTGGATGCCTTGCTGACTTGGATCTCAACGGCGTGGTGAACGGCGCGGATCTCGGCTTCATGATGGGCAGCTGGGGCTGATCCGATTGAGCGCGGGGCATGCCCCCTGCGCATGACTGAAGAAACTCATCCGCCGCCCGGCCATGTGCCGGGCGGCGTTGTTGATTTCGGCTTACAGTTGCCACCCCGATGGTAGATCCAGAGCCCAACTCCCCCGATCGCCCGCGCTTGGAACCCATGGCACTGGCCGCGTTCTTGGTAGCGCTGGTGCTGGGTTGGTGCCCACTCACCGGGCTCGTGGCGATTGTGTTGGCGGCGATTGCGCTGCGGCGCATTCGGCGGCCGGGCGTAGTGCGTACCGGCAACGGGCTGGCGATTGCGGCCATGGTGATTGCCACCGGAATTCTGTTCACCGAAGGCTGGCTGCTCGGCGAATTGCAAACGGAAGTGCAAGAGTCGATGGAAGAGCAAGCGGTGGTTTCCATTGAAGCGAGCATGACCGTGCTGCCCGCCGTAGCGGCGGAGTGGGACGAGCGAAGCACCCCACCCTCGGAGAACGAACGCGCGCAGTTTGCGCGGCAGATTGCAGCAAAGGCCGGAGCAGTGCGGCAAGTCACCGTGACTCGCCGCAGCGTGGAGGGATTGACCGACCCCACTGTTTCCACGGCATTTAATGCCAGTTGTGAGCGCGGCACGGTGTTTGGTAACGCCACGTTTGCAACGGTTCCGGCAACCTTGCCGCCCAAGTTAGTGCTTCGATCCATCGAAGTGGAATTTGCGGGTGTGCGGGAGCAGTTGCCTGCCGCGGATGCTGGACCCACCGCCCCACCAACGCTTGCGCCCGCTGCGCCGCTACCGGATCCGAGCACACCATGAATACCGACGCGATTCCTTCAACAATGCCCTCGCAAATCCCTGATTCGGAAACACGCGACGATGGTCCGGTGCGCTGGAGTCGATTGGCGATGGCGTCGATCGTGCTTTCGGTGCTTCCGATCGGCAGCATCTTGGCGCCGCTCTTGGGGGTTGTGGCACTGTTTCGCTTCCGTGGTCGTCCGAACCTTCTTGGACGTGGGCTGGCGTGGGGTGGCATCGTCCTCGGGTTTATTGCCAGTTCCATGATGGTGGCATCGGCGTATGGAATCTATCGATCATTTGTAGATCTGACGGCTCGACCCAGTACCGCGCTGCAAGCGGCGTGGACGGGTGACGCCGAACAGTTCCGGCTGCAGATGGCTGGTCCAGGGAAAGACGCCACCGCCGCCACCATCAACGAGTGGATTGCGCCGCTCCGGGAACGCTGCGGCACGCTGGACGCTGTGGAACTTGCTCCCAGCACCCCGGCAGTCACCGGGACTACCCAACCCGTCGCGCGCACGGAACGGGAAATGCGCGCCCTGTATATCGCGGTGTTCCGCAAGGATTCCAAGGATTCCGGGGTTACCCGCCTCCCGCTTGAGGTGACCTTTGAGCGCCCCGTGGGTGTGGACGCGGTCACCGCCATCTTGGTGCGCCGATTCCGCTTCGACCTCCCCGACGGAACGCGTATCGTGTTCCCTGACGATGAACGCACCGACCCCGAGCAGCCA
>CALQCP020000011.1 GCA_943329105.2 Chitinophaga pinensis
GCGCAAGCGGTCGTACGCACCACCTGCAAGCAACCGAAAGAGTTCGAACGCAAACATGATGGCGGCGATGGTGGCCAACACCTGCGCGGCGATCGGCATCCAGTCCATGAAACTGGCGACGGAGCCCGCGACCGCACCAAGCGGATCCTCGTTGAGTGTTAAGAGGCGCCCAAGTCGGTAGACGAGCCGCCATTTTTCTTCCGGGTGTTCCACCAGGATCCATACGGAGTACAGGACGATGGCGATCACATCCGCAATCGCACCAATCATCGGCGGCTGAATGCTCCAGTGCCGATGCGTAGGCAGATGCTGGTAGCCCCGGCGATGGGCGGGAGCGGGGGGCGGGGCAAGCGCAGCGGAGTTGGTCGGAGTGGAAGCGAGGGCGCGCGCAGGCTCGGTCGGCGAGGTCATGGCGATAGTCGAGCAGAAATGCGGTCGAGAAGTGAGCGTCGGTACAGCGATGTCCGTCCAGCGCCCACGAATGCCATCTTTGCACTTTGCCCAACCCCCACACCCCCCTAAACTCCACCCATGCGTATCGCCACCATCGCGTCCGGCATCCTTCTCGCCGTGATCACCATCGAGCCGGTATTCGCCGCTGCTCCGCCTGCCGCCACCACGCCCGGCGGTCCCGCACTCTCCACGCCGATGTCCACGCCGAGCGGCGCTCGTTCGCCCGCACGCGCTCGCCCAACGCGCAAGGGTTCCATGGCGCGCCGCGCGCCACGCGCGATTGATCCAGCCCCTGCCACGGCACCGAACGCCAATTCGCCAGCAAACGCCCCGAACGTTCCAACCATTCCCACCACACCATCGACACCCGGCGAGCTGAACACCACCACGGCGAACGATACGAACGCTGCTGCAACGCCAGTCAACATCGCCGCCGTGCTCGCCAGCATTCTGGCCATTCCAGAGAACGCCAACTTCCGCGCCTGGTACGAATCGCCGCACGAGTTCTCCGCGCCGCGCGCTCGCTTCCGCAACATCGCGTTCGTCGATTGGACCGACGATCAATCATGCATCGTTCGCCGCGATGCAGACACCAAGTACATGCGCGCCGGATGCGTGCCCGCCTCGTTCCACATCCCATCCGCGATCGACATCGCACGGGCCGATGCGCTGGAGCACCACTTTGGATTCCCCGCCGCGGCGCTCGAATCCATCACCTACCACCAAACCCCTGGCGCCCTTGCGGCCATTGAACAAGCCGTCACGCAAACACTGACGCAGCACGGCATCACGTGCACTGCCGATGGAATTGCCCCCGATCACCAGTGGATTCTTGACCAATCGGCGCCCGCCCTGCGCGGCGTTGCCATTGACGTCATCAATGCATACTGGAACAACCCGCGCATGCAGCCATCCGCTCGGCAAAGTATCGAAGCGCTCACCAGCTACGTGCAAAACGCTGTTCCGTATCACAAAGTCGATGATCAGCGCCATGATCTTGTTGATGACGGCAAGACCCGCTGCGGCCTACGCACTCCCGCCGAGGCGCTCATCGACGGTGGCGATTGCGACACCAAGAGCCTGCTTCTTGCAACGCTGATCCGCAGCATCGACGCCGACACTCCGCTGGCGCTCGTCTACTGCATGAGCGGCAGTACGCCGCACATGATCCTGGCGATCGGTTGCAGTACGCAGCCCGGTGAGCAATGCATCACCGTCAACAACACCCCGATGGCGTTAGTGGAATCGACATCGGATTGGGACATCGGACACGTTGGTTCAACGGTGGCGATTGATGATGCGGAGGCGGTGGCGTTACGGTGACGTGATTATGTGGAGGGATTTGAGTAGATTCCAATTGTCGGGGGCTGCTGTTTGGGTGTAACCTAGAGATCTGACCGTGGGACCGAGCACTTCCGCGAATTCACCGAGGATGCGAGCATGAACACCGTTGATTGCCAACACTGTGGAGCGTCCCTGATCCTTCCCGATGGGACGACTGCGGAAGAAGTGCGATGCAAACGCTGCGGGCGTCGAACGGTTCTTCCTCATACAGCGAGAAATCTGCACAAACGCGCACATCGTCCGTCCGCGCCTCCACAGCCACGGACTGCAGCAGCAGCATCGCTACCTGCGTTTGAGCGGGCATCCCCGGATCGCGGATCGATTGCGCCAGGTCCGGTATTGGAACCCCCTGCCCGATCATCAGTAGCAGCACCATTTCTAGCGCCCCCGATCAACCAACTGTCGGCGGGGAGACGCGGGCGAGGAGTGCTCTACGTAGCGATCGGGATCGGAATGTTGTCACTGGTTGCCACCGTCGGAATCGGTGCTGCCATGTTCTTTAGGCGGCCAGCACCTCCGCTCGAACAACCAACGAGCATCGCGGTATCTGAGCCCGCGCCGCAGAACTCCGCAGGGAACCGAACGGCGTCCGGAACCGTTGGTGGAGCGGAGACCAAGGCACCAATCGTGGCGAAAGCGACCCCCGTCACGACGGTCGCACGTGCCGCCGCCCCCGCAGCAGGCGTGCCCAGTGCGATAGCAACACCCGCTCCAGCACCAGCGCCACCGCCAGCGCCAGCGCCCAAACAACCCTCGCAGGCGACGGTCGCAGTTCAACGTGGAACAACGGGTCTCGCCAAGTCAATCGGCGCCAAACTGGCGTTTAACAAAGTGGTCTACGCTAACTCGGAAATCGCACTTGCTGAGGTAGAAGCGGAACGATTGGCGGTTCCAGCCGGTAAAGAGGTCGACTGGTTCGTAGATCGATTTTCAGTGTCCGGAGCGGCGGACGGAGCCGAGCCCAAGCCCCTCGAACTAGTCTGCAGAGCGCAATTCATCAGCCAATCGGATTGGCTCAATGCCACTCGACCGGTATTCGCCGTGTACTTCACAAATGCGCCGACCGGTACGAATGTTCGAGTTGAAATTGAGTTACGCAACGCTGCAGGTCGGAGACTTCTCTCTGGGGGACAAGCGACTAAACAGGAATCGGTCCACCTCGCTGAAGGAGAACATCCAGAATGTGTTTGGCTGTCGAAGGATGAACATGATTCGGACCTTTGGGAAATCGGGCTCCAACCTCAGTGGGATATAGACGAACTCGCGAAGCTAACTGCGCCAGAAAACATCACCATGTCGGTGAGTGTCAAATACGGCGATGGGTCAGAAGACGAGAGAATGCTTGAAACCGTCACGATCATGCCGCCCGACCTTGTCGAAACCTCTTATCCGATGAGTCTCGGATTCGTAGGAATGGTCAACGAGGGTCACCCTTGGGTCGAGAGAATTTTGAACCAAATAAATCAGTGCTCTCTCGCGAAGCGCACTGGGATGTCCGCGTCCGGGGGCGCAGGTGCCGGCCGCTCCTTCTTCGCGGTATATCTGCTGTGGCGAGAATTGAAGGCGCGCGGCTTGCGATACTCCTCGCTACCAGGTTCAGTCGATCACAGCGCTCAGGAGACCAGAAGCATCCACGAGACGTTGTTGTCGCAAAACGCTAACTGCGTTGACGGCACGATCCTCATGTGTAGTTTTCTTGAGAAAATGGGCCTATCGAGCATGATATTGATGCCGCCCGGGCACGCATTTGCGGCCTTTATGGGTGAAGATGGCAACATGTGGGGACTTGAAACGACGAGACTTGGAGACGACGAGGTTTGTTCACCGGAGTTTCGAACACACATTCTGAAGATGTACCCCGATTTAGCAGAAATCGCCAACAAATCGCTGTCGGCCACCGAGAGCCGCGACTTCAATTGTTTCCTAAAGGCAGTGGAGTCGGGTGAACAAAAAATTGCGGCGGCAAGCGAGCATTTGGCACATGGCATCGATAAAAAACCATCCGTTACGCAGTTGCTTGAAATGCTCGGGGCCGAAGCCGACCCTGAGAAACGTAAATCACTCATCAGTGCTTTAGGGCGTGACTACACGAATGGAATCTGGGTCTCGCAAGCGCGCCGAAGTCATGTACTGGCAATCCCTGTGCCGAAGGATTTGGATGCGCAATTCAAATTGCCTCCCCAGCCCGTAAAGACGCGTTGAACGTTCTTTGGCAAGCGTCACCGGCACTTGTCGCGTCGCCAAGCTCACGCGTACACACCTCGCCGCAATCAACGGTGAAATCCCTGTAGGATCCCTTTATGGCCACGGCCAAGGATTCCGGTACATCCCTTAGGCGATCTGTCGTCTGCCCGAACTGTTGGCGTGAATTCCCGCCAACCCAAGTGCGTTTCATTGCAGAGAGCGTCCAACTCCGCGGTGACCCAATCGCCGGGCCGACCGAGCAACTGCGATTCCGCGCGATGCGCTTCGATGCATCGGGAAATGCGATCGATCCAAACGACGGTCGGTGCACACGCATAGCCTGTCCGCGTTGCCACATTGAGTTCCCACGAGCGTTGCTCGAACTACGTCAGATTCCAATCTCAGTAGTCGGCGCGCCAGGATCCGGAAAGACCAATCTGCTCGCATCTGGAATGTGGGGTCTTGCACAGCGGGCAGCGGACTTCGGCTTGGAGATCGTGGATGCCGATCCCCGTTTCAACGCACTGCTACACCGCAACGAGAGCTTGCTGTTTGCGACGCGCGATCCTTCCGCAGACGTCACACTGCCGAAAACCGATGTTGGCGGTAACGATCTGTATCGCTCGGTGCGCATTGGTGGTCAGACCGAAACGCTGACCAAGCCGTCGTACTTCGTGACACGCCACAAAGATGAAACCCGCCGTTCGGTGATGGTTCTGTATGACAATGCTGGCGAGCATTTTCTCCCGGACAGTCAGTTTGCTGGTGCAGAAATCGCGACGCGCCATCTCGAACGGAGCAGCGCGATCGTTACTGTGTTCGATCCGCTGCAAGACGCACGATTCCGAGATCGCTTCGCCGAGGGGTTTGATGCGCCACACACCGGCCGACACGAACGGCAGGAACTTGTACTTACCGAAGCTATCGCCCGTGTTCGCCGCCTCCGCTCACTGGATCCAACGGCGCCGATCCCGATTCCCTTGATCATTGCACTCACAAAGGCCGACGTTTGGGCGGACAAGGCTTTGGGTGCGGACTGGTCCGAACTCGACCTCCCGGATGCATTGATACCCCGACGGAAGCGGTTGATAGCCAAACTTCAAGAGGTCGACCAACTCGCACGCGAGGCACTGCGAGAGACGGCACCAGAGTTTCTAAACGCCGCGAACATCTTGGCACAAAAGGTCATCTTCGTTCCGGCGAGCGCGCTTGGTACTTCGCCAACCCGCGACGCAGACGGCCATTTCAAACTGCGTGCTGCAGACGTCCGACCCCGATGGGCGGAAATGCCCTTCGTGCTTGCGATCGCCATGTCGGATCCCAAGGTGTTCCCAATGCTCGCCTGATGTTGACGATTCCATGCTCGAGCTCATCCATACTTCTGCCCCGAAAGGACTCTTCGACGACCGCTCGGGATACACCACCGTTGCATGTAGCGAGGGGATGGCTGCAGATCTCATTGCAGCGCTAGCGAACGCATCTGCAACCACCGTTGCGCGGATTGAGAAATCGAGCGATGCCGCCGCCCATGCAGTGCTCAGACTGTGGCCGGTCACGACTGCCACCGGTCCCGCCATGGTCTTATCACGGATCGTGCCTGTGGTAGCCGACCACACTGGCAGACCAGCCCGCCTTGCGCATCATCTTGTACTCATGGGCACGGAGCTCACCGCCGCATCAATCGCCGCGGTGTTGCTCGATGATGGCGTTTTTTGCCAGAACTTCCAAGGGCAGCCTCGGCGCCTTCCATTGCGACATGCCCCAACCGCGGCACCAGCCGCCATCCTCGATTCAGCACATGCCGCACTCCAAGCCCTCACCGATCATGCTGAAGGTTGGGCAGCACACCTTGCCGCAATTGGCTCCCGAACACACAACGAACCCGCGAGATTACTGATACCGAGCAAGGCACCAGTCCAGGCAATCATCGCCGCGATCGTTGAGAAGTCTCTCCGACCATCAGCATTGCGCATCGCGACGACGGAGGATTCCCATGGCAGCATCGCCACAAGTCTCGTGCTCCTACAACAAGGTGTACCCGGCACGTCACGTCCGATTGCTGATTGGACCAACGCACGCGGCACCGCGAGCCCGCCAATTGGTCCGACGGAACCGCCGCGCCGCACCCCCGCCGCCGGCGCCCGGCGTCAGGAACCGGTGCTCGACCTGAGCGGTCTTGCCCCACCAGTGGCAGTCATCCACGAACAACCAACCGCTCCGATCTCCGTGGCATCAACCATGAATCGGAAGGATCCATCTGGATCAGCGCCCAACCCCGCACCACCCGAACACAGCCCATCGACCGTTTATCTGTACGCAGCCATCGCCACGGCTGTAGTGCTGCTGATAGCGATAGCCACCACTGTCGTGCTGCTGCTGTTGCGTTGATGAAGAAACCAAGGCGATGAATCAATCCAACCACATGAATGCCTATCCCGAGATTACACCAGCAGAAGCGAGTGAATTGATATCGATCGTGCGTGACGCATGCACTCCAGGGACGCTGCAGGAGCGCATCGAAGAAGTGCGTGAGATGCTCGAGTTGCGTATCGTCACCTGTAATCGCTACCTGCGCATGCTGAGCGAGTGGACAAGCCGTGGACTCATCATTGAGGCAGCATCGGTGAACGAGTCCTACCCGGACCTTTGCAAGGTTGCATTTCAGCTGAACATGAACGAAGGGCGACTCGAGTGGGATCAGGCATGCAATATGGCTGGGATTTCGGTCAATAGCCGCATTGATGAGCGCGCATTCGTCGCGCTCTCCGATGCGGTCGGCGACGCCTCGTCGCTTGATGAACTGGTCCAACGATTTCAGACTTCCGTACTTGCGCGACAGTCGCTAGCAAATCGAATGCAGCAGCTGCAGACGCTCCTAGCCGCGGCACCTCGTAATCCCGCCCTAAAACAGCTTGCCAAACGCTATGAGACAGAGGCACTCGCCGCACTTGAATCGACGTGCAGGGCCGCCTCCATGCGTGGCGAACACCAGACACTTGTCGACGCATTGGACGCGATCGAGGGGCTCGGGTGGCAATCCCAGTTGTCCGCTGAGTTCTACGATTGGCTTCAGTCCGAGATCTCGCGGGAACGTCGACGAGAAGCAGCCGAGGTGTATGCCAAACTAGCCACGCGGATTGAGGCTGCATATGCGCGGCGAGACTTAATGCTGGTCGGATCGCTCTCAGAAGAGGTCGATGCCGTTGAACGCGAGCGCCGCTGCAGCCCCGGAGATAAATTCCGAGAACGCACCAAGGAGGCGATCGAGTGGGCTGAAACCGAGCTTGCCCGAATGCGCGTCGAAGCTGCACACAACAACGCCTGTACTGAACTGCGTCTCGGTCTCGATCGCAAGACGAGCCAACTAGAGTTGTCACGTCTGCGCTCTGCAGTCGAGTCCTACGGAATTGGTATTCCACAGGATCTCGCGGAACGCTTCGTGCGCGTCCAAAGTGCTGCGATCACGCGTCGAAGGATCATCATTGGACTGATCATTGCCGCTGTGCTTGTCGCGATTGCCGCGGCGATCACGACGTTCAACATTTCGATGGCGGCTGCCACAAAACAAGCAGAAGCAGCAGTGATGGCTGCCGACGTTCAAGGGCTTTCGAAGGCAGGTGATCTAGCCGGGGCAAAAAATCGACTCGCTGCTATCAAGTCCACTACCCCATGGGCACTTTCTTATCCAGTAATGGTTGAGGCCGAACGTGTCGTCGCGCAGGCCGAACTTGCCAACTCCGCCCGTCGAGCGGAAGTACGACGCTTGCTGGAAAGCGCTGTCGCAGCCAGCAAGGATCCAGCGACTGACGATGCAAGCCTGACCGCGCTCAAGAAATCCATCCGCGACGCGCTGTCGGTTAACTCTGACTCAACCGCGAAACTAGCACCCACAGAACGAACCGAGGCTGAAGAACTACTCAAGACTGTCGAGGCTGAAGAAGTCAAGCGAATTGCAGACCGGCGGCGTCCGATCACTGAAGAGCTCGAAACTCTTAAACGTGATGCCGCTGCGTTGGGCGCTCCGGTCGGTGCAGCAGGTAGCGAACAAAGCATCTCATGGATGTCGCAGGCCAACGCCATTCGAAAGCGCTGTGATGACTTTGTCCGCAAGATTCCAGCGAGTTACCCAGAACGGCAAGTGGCCACAGATGTATCCGCCCGACTAGGCGAACAAGTCGGCGCTATCGAACGGACGACACTCGCGATCGCAACTGCGGAAAGCGCGCTCGCTCGTCTCTCCAAGACACCGACAAGCGAGGAGGAATTCTCGAAGCGAATCACTGAACTCTTGGCCCAGCCCGAAACTTTGAAAGCGCTGGGGCTGCCCACCGCGGTATTAGATGAGACGCGAGATATGGCCCAAGTAGCGCTCGCACTGCAGCATTGGCGCGAAGTAGTGCTTGGCGGACTTGCCACATCCGCAAAGTCATCGGGAATAGCGATACCTGCCTCTTCGCAAGAAGCAGCTACATTTCGTAAGTCCCTCGAAGCTCATCTGCATAGCTTCCCAACGTCGCCATACACCAGTGCCGCTACAGGCTGCATCGCTATGTGTGAAACTATCGCCGCAAACGATGGAGTTCTCGTTGGTCTCAGCGCACTCGCCCAACTCAAAGACACTGGTCTCTTGTCTATCCAGCAGCTTTCGCTGACAAAAAATCGTTGGGCGTTCATGCGAGACGGCGGACCAGGAACCGGATCCCTTGCAGGGCTACTCTTCAGCTGCAAGGACCTGACGGTGCCACTGACGGAACTGAAGGCCAACATAGAAGTACGAAGCGGTGACGTGAACGGAAGCGCGCGACGCGAGGTCCCGCCATGGTGTGACGCTTTCACTCAAGCAACGCCCGCGTTCGGGAGCTCAGATGCCATCGTGGCGCAGAATGCGTGGCTCGGTGCAATCGAGAGTGCACGGATGTCAGTCAAATCCAAGACAAAAGCCACCGAAATTCTGGGATTGGCCAACTTCATAGTGCACGCTCTCCAGGTATTCGTCGAAAAGCTCTCCTTCCCTGAGGGTATCGATCAGTCATTGTGTGGCAAATTGGAGAGC
This sequence comes from Chitinophaga pinensis, assembly GCA_943329105.2. Lineage (GTDB taxonomy): Bacteria > Planctomycetota > Phycisphaerae > Phycisphaerales > SM1A02 > UBA966. The sequence continues at coordinate 9,035 of CALQCP020000011.1, forward strand.
GTGCTGCACAGCCCTGAAGCGTTGAAGTTGACTGAAGCAGACTGGGTAGCCCTGTCACTTTCAAAGGCCGATCCAAAGGCAGAGCGTGAGAATCTACGCCGCTCTGCGCAGTTGTTTCTCGACTCCATTCCCGACCTGAAAGCCGCCGCGCAGAGTCGATCAGCGCAATGGGCCGGTATATCGAAGTCCGCACGCGCAACCACGATTGCTGGCCTGCTTCTCCCCAAAGTGCCTGGCGAGGCACGGCGCCGAGCCTCAGAATCGAACCTGAATGGCCGATTCATGCTGCTCGAACACGACATCGCCGGGGGAGCATGGAGTCTGAAGCCCATCCGGCTTGAAGGTGGCACGCTCGCGGAAGGCGGTTCTTCCGGTCCTTCCTATTCCTTTATCTACCGAGTGGATTGACTCGCGGTGCAGATGAGGTGCGTGGGTACATGGAATCGGTAAAAATCGACAGAATGTGACTCCTACGGTAACCTTGTTTCCGGGGTAGCCGCATTCGGCTCCATGTCCCGTGAATGCTGTTCCTCAATTCGGATCGGATCCCAACGTGGCTGCTTGGTACTTCATGTCCAACGATCGGCAGAGAGCTGGCCCGCTCGATGACCACCAAATTCAAGGCATGATTGCCGCAGGTCGAATTGAGCCGGAAACCATGATGTGGCGAGCGGGATTTGCCGGCTGGGTGCCAGCGTCTACTGTTCCAGAACTGTGGACCAATGCCGGCGGCCATCGATTCCCGCCAACTGCCTCCCATGGGGGCGGACGCATCAACCCACCCCTTTGGAATCCCACTGCAGCGGTGATCTGGAGCCTCGTCTTCAGTATTGGATTTGGTGCATGGCTACACGCGAAGAACTGGAAAGCTCTCAACGAGCCGCAGAAAGCATCCAAGTCGATGATCTGGGCTTATGTCGGCTTTGCTGCCTTTCTCGCATTTACAGTCAGTCAATTGCTCCAACCTCCGGTGCCGACTTTGCTATCCATGTCGCCGCTGGGTGTGTATCTCGGCGTTCTATTCAGTTGGTACTTCATCTCAGCACGCTCCCAGGTGCTGTACATCCAAACTCAGTTTGGCAACAAGTACGCGCGCCAACAATGGATCAAGCCCATTGGTGTCGCCGCCGCAATTTGGGTGGCGCTCTTGATCTTGAATCTCATCGCTAGTGGGATCAAGCCCACACCCAATCCTCGGCGTACCACCACGCGTGCCCGGGCTCCGGATCCTGAGTTCGCTCCTGATCCCGAGCCGACGGCCGCGCCGGAATCGGAACCAACACGCACGCCGGAACCGATGCCCGTGTCGGAACCCACACCGGAACCAACACCCGCGCCTGCACCAACGCCCACTAATGCACCTGCACTGATAGTCGAGCCGGCGCGGAAGCCAACGACTGCTCCGCGTAAGCCTGGGTCTAAACCAGAGGCCCTACCAGTGCCGAAGTTCGCGCTAAACCAACCGGCAGTTACCCTTTTCCATAAATTGAGTGATGACATCGGAAAATCGGAAGTACTAAAATTTCCAGAGTACGTGGCTTGCCAGAAAGAAGTGGACGCACTGAAGTCTCTCGTCGGACTACTGGGAGTGGCGAAAAACGGTAAGCGAACGTTGGCGTTTGATTTACCAAACATGGCTATCAACGCTAAACGCGAACTTGATACTCGAAAAAAGTGGCCAGACAGCCCGAATACCGTGCGCAGCCATGCCGCCGCCGAGTTTCGCGCCAAGATGGACGCTCTACAGCTCTGGAGTCCCTCGCAACTATCGCGAGCTCAAGATCGTGTGTTGAAGCTCCAGAGCCCGGCGATGTTCGCCTGTCCCGAACTTCCCCGACCATTCGCCCAAACTCAAATGTTAGACATGGACATCTTGAGCAAGTCAATTCAAGATTCGCTGAAGAAACACTCTGACCTGACATCACAAGAGCGGATCGACACGATGCTGTCCATCATGCACTTTTGTTTGCGGCTATCGGTTTCACAGCGATTTGACGTCGAACAGAGCAAAGCTGCAGCGGCACAGTCCGCTGATTTAAGTGATATAAAGCGTGTTCTGGCAGCAGTTGTAGCGGCCGGACCGAGCGATGATGTCGGGGCTGCTCAGAACGTACTGAACGTTATCCAACCATTACTTCCGTCGACTCCTAGTAGTAACGAGGGGTTGATGGGACAAGGGTTGTACTGGGCCAAGTACTCGATGCAGCAATCAGTCACCCAGAAATTCCTGCGCAGTTCGTATTGGCCAACTCTTGGACTCAAAGGCGATGACATCTCCTGCAACGATCTGTTCGAAGGATTGATTGGTGCTGTTTGCCCAACAGCCTCACAGGGTGACAGCCTGAAGCAAATGTTGGCAGACTTCCGACAATCGATGGGGTGGCGCTAACGCAGCATCTGAGGTTGACATCGGCGTCGCCCTCCGCTCCGCGGTAGCCGTAGCGCGCCTGCTGCAGCGAAGCCACTGCGATGCACTACAAGTCACGCTCGACCAATCAGCCTCAATCTAGTTTGCCTTCGGCGACTCGGGATAGCGCATCGCGCGCCGAAAATCGACCAATCGATCTTCAACGTGATTGCCTCGATAGTCCGGTGGACATACGGCACCAATCAACGCTTCGAACAAGACATCGCATGTGATAGTGTTTTTGAGTTTGAGAGTGGACCAATACTTGCCAAACAAAAATTTCTTGGTGGTTGGCTGATCCATGTGGTTCTTAATCCAATAGGTCCCCCGTCCGATCAACCCCTCGTTCTGAAGCCAGGGTTGGATAACGATTAGTACATTCTGAGCAGGCCCAAAATCTTCGCTCGGTCCGCTCTCTACGACTGCGGATAAAATTCGCTTTATGGCATTCAGATCATTGAGCTGGGCTTCCAAGGCTTTGGTCTCTTGGAAGTCAAATCGCTGCGAAACTGATAGCCGCAAGCAAAAGTGCATGATGGTTAACATCGCGTCAATTCGCTCTTGTGATGTCATCAGGTCGGGGCGTTTCTTCAGTGAATCTTGAATTGACTTGCTCAAACTCTCCATGTCTAGCATTTGAGTTTGGGCGAATGGTCGGGGAAGTACGGGATAGGTGCAATCTGGCAGCTTTTTGAACTTCTCCACGCGATCTTGAGCCTGCGATAGCTGTGTGTGTTTCCAGTTGGCTAAAGCGCCCATCTTCTCCTTAAAGTCGTTTTCTGGCGGCCTCGGGGTAAAACGCATCGCGCCGTCTTTAAATTTTTGTCGAGTATCGAGTTCGCGTTTAGCGTTGATAGCCAGATTACTTAAATCAAATACAAACTTTAGCTTGCCGTCTTTCGCCACTTCCAGTAGTCCGACGAGAGACTTCAGCGCGACTACTTCTTCCTTGCAAGCCACGTACTCTGGGAACTGTAGGACATCAGGAATACGTATGGGATCTATCAAGTCGCCAAATGACTTCTCTGATTTATCGTCTAGATCGATCTTGTTCGAATTGGCTGGCTTTGTTGGTTCGGGCTTCGGGTCGGCCGTCGGATCAGGCTTCGGGTCGGCCGTCGGATCAGGCTTCGGGTCGGCCGCCGGATCGGGCTTCGGGTCGGCCGTCGGATCAGGCTTCGGGTCGGCCGTCGGATCAGGCTTCGGGTCGGCCGTCGGATCAGGCTTCGGGTCGGCCGTCGGATCAGGCTTCGGGTCGGCCGTCGGATCAGGCTTCGGGTCGGGCTTCGGGTCGGCCGTCGGATCGGGTGTTCGTGCAGGCGCGGGTGCAGCCGCGGATGCCGGTGCTGGTGCCGGTGCCGGTTTCGTCGTGGGCGTCGGCGCCGGTATCGATATGGGCGCAGGCCTACTCCGAATCCACCAAATCACAGTCCCAAGCGCGGTCAGACCAATGATCGGAAGGACGATCGCCGCGATGATCAATGCTCGCTTGGGTTGCTTCCTCTTCACAGAAAGGCCCTGCGGCGGAATGATGCCCCCACCGCCAACGCCGTCCCACATGCCGTCGTCAACGAACTCCAAGTCCTCTTTGATCGCCGCACGCTGCAGCGATGTCACCGTCGGCAGCATCCCGGGACTCGCAGCTTGGGCGCGTTGGACTTCTGGCTTGATGCAGGCAGCGCCAATTCCGTGCACTGGGCGTCGACCATCCATCACGCCAGTAGACGAGAGCGTCAGAACATCGGACCATTCGATGGGAGATAGAAGCCGGATGCCCCACTTGAATTTCACGGCGTCTTCGTCAGCCAATTGACTAGCCAACGCCAAGACTGCGTCCGCCGCTCGTGCCTGGTCCCCACCAGCAGCTGCAGGAGCAATGACAACCCCCCTCGGGGGACGGGATTCAATGCCGATGACCCATGCGTCAAAGATGCGCCACGCCAACGCGTCCGCCGCACCTCGGCGGCTCGTTCCAGCGGATGGAACCTGTATTGGCAATCCACCCGCAAACGCCGACGAACCCCAAACATTGTCTTTGATCAACGCTTTCAAATCGTGCCGAATCGCCAGATAGTCGGCTGCCGAGACGATCATCGTGCGTCGCTCAAGAGTGGGGCGACCACCATCATCAAGAGGGCCAACCATCACGCGCGTAATCGCCACTCGACCGCTACTCAATGGGCGGCCAAATGCAGTGGGCTGAGTGGCCAGTCCATGCAAAAAGTGTTCATCGGTACTTTGACCAAATCCGAATTCTGAAAGCTGGCGGTCCTCACTGGACGTGACGCCAGCAGACTTCGCAAGGCATTCGTAGCCCTTGCGTGATCCGAACAGGTGTGAATCGGCAGAAATGTTCATGAGTGTGCGATCCGTAGAACTACTTCTTCAACATGACGACAAGGATTACCACCACAACGATCGCCACAAATATCGATCCCACTAAAGTTGCGGTTGAGACAAATCGATCCTTCCGCTCAAGTTCTTGTTCTGCGACACGAGCGGCCTCTACCGATACTCGTTGCGCATTCTCCGCTTGACGCTGCTGTGACTCTCGCCGATTGGCGCACATCGCACGCAAGCAGAATTCAATGGGCTCGATCAAACCCTTGGGCGGCTTGGACAGATCCGGAATCTCGTTTCCCACACCGTCGCGCTTCACATGAACAGCCGCACACGCGAAGACCATTCCGCTACGCCCCGCCGGAAACGCCACACGACAGAGATTGGAATAATTCTCCTTGACGAACTTCGCTGGCCCGCCTGCCTCCTCGATTTCTGCTCGGAAGACATCACACTTCGTCAACGTGATCGCGATCGGGACGAATTCGGCGCCAGGCGACTCACGAATCCGTTTGATCGCTGCTACCAAACCATAATCCTGCTCAGTCTGCTGCATCAAATTCCCAGTGAAATTGACCTCCGGATCCACTAAGACGATGACCGCTGCGGCACGATCACACGTTTCCAAGAGATCCTTAACAAGCGGCTCGTCCGAATCCTCCATAAATGCACGCACAAAGATTTCACCTGGATAGTCGGGGGCAATCATCAAATACCGATCTTGTCGATAGGTGATGTCCACCTTGAAATGCGCCATGGCTTCTGTCGCCGCTGGCCATAGCTTTTTCATCATCGCATCGATCTGAAGCAGCAAGGACGTATGTGTCCGCCCATCGACCGCCGCCATGTGCAGCTCGCCCTTTGAGTTCCACAGACGCTCGTACAGCCGTGCCAGGTACACCGACTTGCCAGCCTTTCGCCGACCAAGCACAACAATACGGTCTCGCACGAACGGCGCGGGAGGGACTTGACTTTGCGCCCCACCAGTGCCCGGAGCGCCATGCGGAGGAGGCGGAGGAGGAGCTATAGCCCCCAGATCCAGCTTTGGACTCTGTACCGCGCTCCAGTCGAACGGCGGTGGCACCTCTGGAGAAAGATCGATGTCAAAGTCGTCGTCAGGCATTCGATACAGCGGAGCGAAAGGCCCCGACCTTAGATTCTACTGCTACGGAGTAGTGCGTAAATAGAAGTTTAGCCACCAAGCGCTTTGAGCCACTCCTGAACATTGAGATAACCGGCTGACTGAGTTTCCAAATCATGGAGCACCTTGACTGCCTCCGCTCGGTTGCCGGCGGCATGCAGAGCCACTGCACGCGCATACATGGCGGCTGGATCAAATCCAGCCTGCAGTGCTTTGTCGTATGCGGCTGCCGCCTGCTGATACTGACCAAGTTCCGAAAGTACTCCCCCCGCCGCCATGAGGAATGCGGGGTCGGAGGTCATCCCAACGGCCTGAATTGCGTTTGCCTGGGCTTCGGCGGGATGCTTGAGTGCAAGATGGACCATGGCAAGCAGCGTCCGACTTTGACCATCGGCAGGATCAAGTCCAATCGCGAGCGCGACCGCACGCAGGGCATCCTCGTATTTCGCAAGGTCGTAACAACACGATGCATACTGGTAGAGCGCGGCCACCGACTTGGGATCCAATTTCATTGCCTCGTCCGCAAAGCGGAGGGCATCCGGAGCCTGACCGAGATACTGAAGCGCGATCGATTTTGCGACCTTCGCGTCGGCACTTAAGTTGCAATCGGCAATTGCTCGATCCGCAACTTTCAGAGCTTCATCCCATCGCTGCAGCCGACAGAGTGCATTGGCGTAGAAGGTCATCTCGCAGGCGACACTCTTACCGCGAGACATTTGTTGCCAAACCCGTAGTGCCTCGTCAAGGCGCTTCTTGTCACCCACAATGCCTGCCCGTGCAACACCTAGGTTGAAAAGTGCAACGGCTTGTTGATTGCGATAAATAGGACCTTTGTCGAAGGCGAGGGCGTCATTTGCAGCCTTTAAAGCTTCTTCAAATTTGCCCGCCGCCGTCAGTTGACGTGACTCCTGATAGCGCTTCTCCGCGGCATCATTCGGCTTGTAACTACCGCATGGACACCCGTCCACCGGGATGATTTTAAGTGTGTCAAAGGCTGGCGGAACTCCCGTAGCAACGGCTGGCGGCTTCTTTGTCGATTGAGACAACGCAACCGGTGTGAGTGCCAACGCTGCGAGGGCGACCACACCGGCCACCTTACACCACGCCGTAGAAGTCAGATTTCGTGGCTCTTTCATGAAGTTCCTTCCCGGTCAATGCAAGGGCAAAACCGGATGCCGCTTAGAGAATGTCAAGAACAGCAGCCGACAACTCTATCGAGAATCAGTCTACTGCTGTTCGCGGTCGGAGCTGGCATAAAGGCGCTATCCATGCCTGAATTTGTCTCGGATCACTGTTCAACGATGCCGCTGGGCTTGTGGCAATCAAGTGAACTAACGGTCGAATGGCGGTCCGATCACCACCAAGGGCTGCTTGGACAAGTGACTTTATCCGTGCTGGCATAGCACTACCAGACTCCAGGCATATGGCTTCGGCCCACTTCGCACATTCCGACGCCTCTAGTTGCCCGTGTGAGACCAAATGGAGTGGAGTCACCGGATGCAATGCGGCGGAGAGGGACCAGTCAGAAACCGAGGGGGCACCACGACACACCACCGACAGCGCATCAATCGTTTTTGCCATGCCGGACATCATGCGCCCCGCCGGGATGCCTCGGACAAATTCTGCCGGAGATGGGTGCAGTTGCTCGAGGCCTTCCCGAAACAGAAGACAATGTGAAGGCCATTCACACTCTGGTGGAACTTCCCAACCCGTCTCGTACGCAATGATTGCGGCAAACTCCGTTTCGCCAGCACCAGCGGTAGACGCCAACATTACCTGGAGCGCCGCCACGCCTTGACTAGAGAGAAAGGATGCGGGCAATTCAACCTGACCACTCGCTGGCGATTCTCGAACTCTTGCTAGTAAGGCTGACAGGGGACCAGGCATCTCCTGGGGGTCCCACGGGGCGATCAGCAATTCCCGAGACTCGGCGAGCCAGCCAGCAGGATCAATACGGGCTGCACGCACTGCTTCAATTGCAGAGTTCAATACCAGACTGCTGGTGATCGACTTCTCATCAATCGCAAGTGCGATCCATAGGGGAACACCGCGCGCATCACGGGGCATGTGGGAATGAACAACAAGCCAGTGTCCTTCAATGCGACGGATAAATGTCGCGCCCTGCCGCCCTTCCCAATCAGACATGTCTTGGACACTTCGTGACTTGAGTATCGGGAACAGTTGTTCCAGCCAATCCCGATCCCGGTCCCGTCCAACGAATAAAGGCGAAGACCCACTTAACCACGCCTGCTCGCCGCTCAAGCGACCAAACACTGCTCGCTGGGTCGGGGAAGTCATAGCCTTAGGGGGTCGCCGCTCCAGGGTTTGTCTTGACATCGGCGACCGGCTTTTTGGCCGGCGGGGTCGATGGGGACTCTGGGGAACCGCCATCAGCAGGTCCCTTGACCTGATTAGCCAACTCTCGTTCAAGAACCTCCCGCGTAATAATCACGCGCGTTCGATAGATCAAGGGCTCCGTGGTGGCTCTTATTGAGTCGGTCCAATTCTGAGGAGACACCCGAAAGATAACGTGGAATTTGTCAGCGGGTCGGAGGAGCATTGCCGTCATCTCCTTCTCGCACAGATTCAACTTCTGGATCTTCAATGTTTCCGAGGAAATGACTTGGCCACCAGAGAGCACCACGCGAGCATCATCACGCTTCAACCAGGTTCGCGCTACCGAGGGACCCTCGAAGACCTGCACCTGCCACTCGTAGAGTATCGGGTAGTCCGTGAGTGACAGCGGAACAGTTGACGGGCCTGCCTTCTCTCGCGTGATACCGACGATCTCATCTGCGTTCGCCTTTGTTGACGCGCCAATATAAGGGCGCCCCGGAGGGTCTGTCACCACCATTCGCTCTGTGGATGAGCCGAACAATTTGCCCGACTTTGACTCAGTACATGAGTAGACAAACCAACGATCCACACTGTCATATACGCCGAGTTCTAACTTGAACTCCAGGCATCCCCCTTTGGTACGCCAGTACTCCGTCGTGGTGCCGTCTGCTAGCTTTCCGCTCTTTAGATCGATAGAGAGGGCGCACGACTTCCACTCAGATCTCTTGTCGATAAGCTCCCAATTGCGCTTCTGACCCTCACCCGAACTGCACCCATATAGGCAGAGCGATAGCAAGGGCGCGATAAACTTGATTCCCGCGGTTCTCAACTTATGCATGGCTTTCATACTACCTCAACCGCCGCGACTATTTAGGTTCAGGCGGCTTCGGTACCGCAAATTGCTCAACAGCGACCGCGAGCGACCCAGGCACTACGTCCAATGCAGGTCTAACGCCGATGTCCGATGCGTTTTCAACGCCAGGCCTGATGGCCTCGGTTGGGAACAGGTTGCTGCCCCCGAGAGGGGCCGTCCGATCAGACGCCCACTCCCGAACTCCGAATGCCATCCCCACATATTCAGCTGGAGGGCCCGTCACATCTTCGAATTCGCGCAATGCCGCCGCACTGTCATCTCGCGCCCAACGGTCCTTATGCTGCTTTTCATTGCGGCGCAAAAGAATTGCCTCCTTGACTGGCTGTGAAATCCCCGATGCGGCAAGATTCCATTCGTCAAACGTCGGCAAGCGAAGCCCAGCGAGAGACACAACTGCCATCGCGTCTTCGCGATTACGAAGTGATAGATGGGTTCTCAGGTCAATTTGCTTGGTCTCATCGACCATTGATGTAGGCGCAAGCCCACTTGGTGGCTTGCTAGCACCTTTGTTGTCCAATGGGAATGACGCTCGTCTACATGCTTTCGACCATGGTTGCTGGGAAGCCGGCGCCATCGACTTCACCGCGCCCGCGACGTCGTCAATCGTCCATTCGCACTGTGAAAGCCACACCATGCACTGATCCCGATCGCCCACAAACTTCATCACAGGCTTCAAGTTCCACCGCTTGATAGAGTCCAAATGAGCGCGAATATCCAGAACAAGCGAATGAAGTTTGGCGGACGGGCAGTTGTCCCCGGCAGCTACTTCGATCAGAATGTCGTAACCGGGATCTTTGGTGTCGCCGCGATACAGGCTGTCATATGCGCGCTTCAAAAGCGTCCTGAGAAGAAGAGGCCCCGAGTCAACCACCTGCTCACTTGATTCCATTCCTTGAGCAGCATTGAGCCATGCGGTCAACTTCCGGATTTCTACGGCTCGCTCCGCGACACGCTTATCAATTGATGCCTTAATTGCCGATGCTTGTACGCGCTCAATGGAATCCTGCGCTACTTCTACCGGATCAAGACCATTCTGCCGCAGTCCGGCCATCAACGCGACCGTGTCTTCTACACCGAACGAACTGAGGTCGAGGCCTTTGATGAGCCCGCGCGCCATAGCCTGACGCTCTGGCATCTGCATCCCTGGAATCTTTGCAATGTTTTCTAGGATCGGTCCAACTAACCGAGCAGCGGCCTTCGACGAGGATATTCGCGGCAACACCCAGTCCGGCAATGGCTTGGAAGCCGAGTCTTTGGCTACTGCTACAAACTTGGTGCACACTTCGTTGGCCACTGGAGACGGCTTTAACAGCGCCTCGGCAAATCCAATAGTCGCATCAATGTCTTCCACTTTGACGCGCACAGCAGCAGGAATTCGTGCATTAGAGGCTCGAAGCAATTTGTCTTGGCGACGGGCGACCGCCACCTCCTCTCCGCTTTGGAACTGAGATTTGTGCAATTGCGAATCTAAAATCGCAACGGCCAAGCCCTGCTGCTCGAGCCATACAGGACCAAGTCCAATATCGATAGGCGAATCAGTAACTGCCATTCCGGCTGGTTTGATACTCACGACCGCCTGTGGAACAACTACATCAAATGACTCGCGCACCGCGGTTTCCGTGGCCGGAGACATGAATCCGTCAGCTGCCAACAACCGTAACGCCTTGGCCCGTTCGGACACTGCTCGAAGCAAGGGACGAAGGTCCTTTAGCGGCTTGGTCAGCCAGACGTCGCCGCCCAAATCGATTGCAACGAATTCCGCCTCAGTTGGATCGAGCAATTCTGGCCACTTGCTTTGCGCGTCGATTCGTGCACGTAACTCTGCCGATCGAGGGGCGCCGAAAACATCCTTGGCGAATATGGACAACCAATCAGCCACCTTACGGGCGCAGTACTCCCTACGCACTTGATCCGCTGCGGGCCATGGCTGCGTTCGAGAGAGTTCCTTTGACACCCCGGCGAGTGGCCCACTTGGATTCTCCCGAATCGCCAGTACAGATTGTTTCTCTACGGCCTGAGCTACCAATGAACTTGCAACGACCAACGCTGGACCGTCATCACTGGCTAGCGCGTCGTGCATTGCAGCACGTATCTCCGCCAATTCATGTGGACGCCCAGCGAGGCGCTGACGAACTTCGGACGAACCAATTGATAAGTCAATCTCTCCGCTGATCAATCGTTGGAGATTGGGGTCTGATCCTCCAACCAATACTCCTGGTGCACCAACATCACCAGCTTCGCCGGTTTGCATCCAACCGAGTACCGCCCTTAAATTGGCGCCCTGCTTCGCCCAATCATCCGCACTCTTCTCTTCAATCGCAAACTTTGCCGATCGCAAGTCGTGGACGAATTGCTGTATCTGCATCGCAGTCGTGCCTTCGAGATGAATGATCAGCTGTGATGGCTGCTTCCCAGTGCGTATGAATGCTTCGATCTCCCGACCAGACCGATCTTGAACGAACACGGCTGCCTGGCTTCCAAACAAGCCCTTTCCATCCGCAGCGATGATTTCGTCCTCAAGTTGGCGAATTTTCTCGTTGTCGCCCTGATCGGCAGAAGATGCGCTTACCCACTTCTCGCGGAGTCGTAATCGGTTGGAGCTATATACGTCGTAGCGGTCCTGCGATAATGCGCGCTCAACACGCGCCCATGGCACGTTGTCGATCCATTCGAGTGCTGACATGGCGTCAGAAAAACGCGGCGGGCTTGAGTTGAGCGCGCTCTGAAATCGAGCCTCGCCCAACCAGACCAAAAAGGGGCCTGTTAGGAAAAACACAGTTGCAAGGAGTGCTGCAGCCATTCCAAATCGGCGCAGACGTCCGCGCATCCGCCATCGAAATGACCGCTCCAGTGCGTCCTCAAGGGACTCGTAAACCATTGCAGTCTTCAATTTTTCCACTTCCGGAAAAATCGGATTCCCGCGAGACGCCGCGAAGGACCGGCCGTACGGAGCACACATAAACAAACGGAGTGAAACTCCAGGGAGTGCAGATAGGTCGGATAGATCTTCTGCTGCCTTGGGTGCATGGCAACGCAAGAAGTCTGCGGCAGCGGCTTCTTGTAAATCAGCGTCCGCGCAAGCTTCAGCGGCACTGCAGAGATCATTCAATCGAAACACGATCGCGCCGTCGGGCGTAGTTCCGAGATGCGAAGCCAGCCATGCCCGCCCAGGTCGCGCTACAAGACGAGCAACCGCGCTGTCGCCTGACGGAATGGATATGCGATCAAGACTTCCGGCATCCTTCAACTGGTCACGCTTGGTGATAAGGAACGTGACGAAAATTGGATCAGACTTTCCGCGGCCAAATTTCTCCATCTCCGCGATCAATCGGCGAAGACCCATTGCCGCAGTCTTGATGGAGTTCTCAACGGATGCTTCGTCGAGTCCCGATCGACGACCTTCCGCGCCGAAGGAGCCGCCCGTAGTACCCCCCGCGCCATCGACACTCGCCAAGAAGATCAATTCATCGCATTGCTTCAGGTACTCCCAGAACTGCGCGAACGCCGCGCGCTCCTTGTCAGACGCCGGATCTTGACCACGGGCGAGGCGACCAATGGTCTCGCCCGCGATCTCGGGAATCACTACCCAGCGCTGAGACTGAAATGGCAGCCAGCGCACCCACCGCCGCGACATGCGACAAAGCTGTGCAGGACGAAACTCACCAACGGGCGTGGCTGGTTGCGCCATTCCTTGCGTACCAGTCAAGCGCTCGAAGTCCAACCCGACAGCAGACATGCGCCAAGGATGTACACCAGCAGTGTTTCCCGTCTCAACCTTCAAGGCATAGAGAAAGCTGGTCTTTCCGCTATTGGGAAATCCGAGCAAAGCGACAGCCTCACCACGTCGGGCTCGCACACTCACCGTACGAGCAGTCGATGTGGGCGAGAACGAAGGGGCCGAAGATTCGGGTGACTTTACGGTTGGTTCCGGTGAAAGTCCGGGGCGGTCTAGTGGCTTACTCATATTCAACGCTCCTGTGGATTACGACGTGCCAAACAGTGCCAAGCGCGATCTGCTGCAGCCGCAGACTTGGAAAAATCTTGCTCTGCGGCCACCGCCCGTGCGAGCGTTGCAAACTCTGCCTCCGCTACACGACTCGGACTGACGCTCGGTGCTGCGCGCGCAGATCCAGGGAAGCATGGGACTTCACCTGGCTTCAAATCAGTTTCGAAAATTCGACTGAGTGCATCATGGTCCGGGCGAACGCCGGAACTCTCTTTCTCAAACTCCGCTAAAGCGCATAGGAACATGGTAGTTCTCCCCAACTCAGCATCAGCTGCGAGGCGCTCGCTCGCGAGCTCTGCACAGATACCCTCAATGCGCCTCCATGTAGGAAGCTCGACCCCCCACATCACCGCTTCGTTTGCACCAGACACAAGCGCCGCAAGGACGCCGCGTCGACGGTCTGGGTCAAGTACTGCTGACTTAGCCAGCTCCTGGACAATTGCGTGAATCAGCAGCGATCCCGGATCGTTTGTTGCGCTCCCGTCTACCGCGTAGGCGATCTGCGCAGCACGCTGCATATCCGCCGACTCCGGCTCCCCGGAACCGACTAGCCCATTCAGTAGTGCAACAGATAAATCTAAAGTTTCATTCGCCACTGCCACGCTCCTGCAGAATCACTATCAGCGGATGCGTCTCAAACGGATCAAGGGGCGGTGCAGATTTCTCGGAAAGGCGTGCATCCTGCCACACATCGTTACATTTCCCAGCATTTCCACCCAATGATCTCAGTGCTGTAGAGAGTTCCGACGTGCGCAATGGGCGAATGCGTAACAACGTGGCTGACCGCGGTGCTCCGCCGGGAGTGTCGGGCCATCGCACGCCATCAGGAAAGGACTTCATCTCCCATTCCAAACGTTCCAGATATTCACGAGCCATCATCGCGGAAATCTGAGCCGGGTCATCCGTTACCGATGTCTCGGGCCCTGGGGTTCCTGGAACCACGCGGCGGAACTCCCTCTGCGTTACCAAACGAGCCCACTTCCCGTTGGAATCAACCGCTGAATCGGCGAACCGGACCCATGGCGCACCAACAACCTGCGCGCCAGATAGTTCCATCACACGCGGGCGACCGCGAACATTTGCAGCCAACGGGCCGCCAGTGGCAATTGGCCCGTCCGGCGCGCCTTCGACAAACGTTGCGGCCAGTGCCCCGAATACAAGAAATGCCGCCACGGACCAGCACACTATCGCGCGTTTACCCCACATCGAAGAGTCACAAAACGATCTCGGCAGGTCTACCCGAGATCGCTCCATGGACTGAAGTACCTCGCGGACATCAATCCGTCGAAACGCATCGAGCGTTCGCCAATGAGGCGCTGCAGCAGAGCTGACGCCCGATACACATTCTGCACATGCCCGAACTAACGGAGTCACGCGCTCGCGATCGGCGGTTGAAAGAGACTGGTCGCCGATGAGTGCATCCGAAACGCGTTGAACAAATTTTTGGAAGTCCGCAGGCGCAAGACAGCCGACCTGAGTAGCGGCCTCAGCAAGGCGAAACTCGCGCGCTGGCTCCATGGCAACTTTGAACCATGCCGACCGGCGTGAGTCGCTCGCCCCGGGCTTGCTTGCCGTAACAATGTCGGCCAAGAAACGGCGATCATCGGCCGCAAGAGCCCCCCGTCCACCGTCCCAGGCGCTCTCGTCGCTCATCTTTGTCGCGCAGTACTTCACGAGCTCATAGAACCAGCCTCGACCGCATTCAAACGCCGCGCCACGCTCATCTGCGTCGATGATCTGTTGGATCTTGGGAGCAAGACCAGAAAGCGCAGTGGGCACCGGTGGCTTTCCGAATGTGGAGACCACAATTGCATTCAAGTCGCGCGAAGCAACTCCGGTTCGAAACTCTAAGGCATCACGGATATACAACTCGCGCATCTGTCGATACCAAGGCATCAAGGGCGTTTGCTCAAATTCCCGAGTGGCCTGCACGTCGAGAGAGAGTTCGATCGCACCAAACATTGCAGTAAACACCTCAACACCAAGATTGGCGCCTGCTGACTGCATTTCGGAAGTGAAAATTGCGCGCGCTTCGACCGAAGCCGCCAATGGCGCGAGCATCGCCGGAAGCACCGACGCGCGACGATTCCGGTCTGAACCAAGCCGACGCATGACGGCCAACGCCGTCGCCGAGTGGGGACCAGATCCGAGCGCAGAGCGATACATCCATGCCAACCATGGATCCGTCTGTTGTGCATACTCCGACTCGATCCGAGTGCGAAAGCGAATTTCTTCAGCGGTTACGGATACTCGTAGGCGATCGGCGGCGGCGCGAAACGGACGGAGGCGAGCTAATGCATCGACATCCGGCTCCCGGTCAAACGTGGCAAACAGTGTCGGAGCGCCTGACTCTCCGCGCAATTCTTCGCGCATCTGTTCAAATGAATTCCGATCGAACCCACAGGCGGCGATGATCTCGCCTTCGACCTTCCGGGCAGCACTGTCGTTATCTTCGTCATCCCTGCCTTCGAGCGATGCCACCGCCATGACAACACAGGCACGGATCTGTGAATGAATTCCCAACTGACCACCGGGGTGAAGCAGAACCATAGCGTTGCGTACCGCCGATGCAATCTGATCCTTTAGCCAGTCCCCTGAACTCTCTTCCTGAAGTTGCGCAGCGTGACGCGACAGTAGCAGGCGCACGATTCGATGCGGCTGTATTCCTTGGGCCGCATCGAATTTCCCAGTAGCGAACCCTGCAACGACAGCTCGACGCTCCCGAGCGGGAATATCCCCCGCCAGTAGCCAGTCACCTGACTGGCCACCATTCCAATCTAAAAGTGATGCTGCATAGAGGCGCGCAACAGCGGCGCCATATTCATCGAGTATCCGGTCAGAGATGCCCTGCGCCACCACATGATCTATCGCTGCGACAATGTGGCCGCGAAAGTACCGTAACTTCCATCCTCGACGGTTGCAGTCGCGTGCCCGGTCTTCATTATGCAGAAGAATCAAAGCAAGCTTCGGGTCCGAAGCGAGTACGGCGGCGACCTCGGCGACCGAGACTCCGATGAGATCGTCGTGGTCGGTACCGTCCTGAATGAAGGATTTAATACGTGTATTGGTGGCCATAGGGATGCTCCACTGAAATCAATCTTGCGTTGGTGCGGGATCTAGCCCCGCGTTGAGAGAGTCCCCGAGCTTGCGCAACTTCGCAAGCAACTGCTCGCGCTCATTCGTCATGCCTGGGGCGGGCTCTTGCACGCCCACAAACGCGCGAGTGGCATTACACATCCGCTGTCGAATCTCGCCAAGTGCAGGATTGCCATCGGTACGAGCCTTCTTTGGATCGACCAGATCCACGTAAACCTCAGGAAGGCGCGTGGCCCAATGATCCAAAATCCTCATCGACGCCTTATTCGCTCCTAACAACGTGGGAGGGTTGGCTACGGGCGCTTCCGGAGGATCAGGGATCTTGTCAAGCCAACGCATACTTCGGTTCCAGATTGAACTCGTAATAGCCCCAACCACCGATCCCGATAGGCTCGCTACATTTTGGCGACGAACCAACGGCCCAACATTTTCTTCAATTTGTTTATAGAACCAATCTGCCCTTGGGATGAGACGGAAGTGCTCAAC
>CALQCP020000012.1 GCA_943329105.2 Chitinophaga pinensis
ACCCCCTCTTCGACCTCGACCGCAACGGAATCGTCGCGGGCGGCGACCTCTTGATCTTGCTTTCCTCCTGGAGCGACCGATGATCCGCGAAACCAACGGACCGACCTTCGTGCGCCACGGCGCCTCGGTGCTTGCCGCAGCCGTCTTGATGGCTGTCCCGACGACCGCGCTCGCGCAGTCCGCGATGAGCGTTCCGCAGCCGGAACGGATCGCCGCGACGCAGGCGTTCGAACCGGGTACGGGCATGCAGTGGCGGCCCGCGCCGTTGATGTTCCGTGACTCGATCGCCGCGATCCGACGACCGTCGAACTTCGGCAGCACGCTGCCTCAGGAGCTCGTCGAGTTCCGGCCCGGCGCGAACGGCGAGTGGGCGATCGCCGGGATGATCGACATCCCGGGTCTGAACCTCGCGAGCGTCACCTCGATCTCCGGCAACGGAATCGACGCATTCGTCGCGGTGCGATCCGATTACTCGGTCGTTGTCGCGCGGAAGGTCAAAGGATCATGGGAGACGCTCCCGCCGCTCGTAGTGCCGGTCGTGATCTCGGCGTCGATCGTCGGCGGCCCTGGCTCCGTCACGATCGTGGTCGAGCGGGCATCCTTGTGGGACGTTCATCGCTTCGAGGGCGGGGCATGGCAGCTCGTCCGCAGCCTGACCATCGCGGACTTCGGGTTCAGCGAGCGCGTCGCACCGGTCAAGGTGGGCGACGGCTTCGTCGTGACCTCTGGCGTCGTTGCGCCCGGTGATGCGGAGGCCACCCCCGGCGCGGTCCGTACCTCGGTGATCGATCTTCGCGCGGGGGGCGCTGCCGCGGCCGTTCGGCTTCCCGTCTCCGCCGGGTCCCAACTCTCCGGCGAGCGCATTGCGGCGGGTGGTCGCTGGGTGGCCTACACCGAGCTGCGAATCGGTCAGGGGCGGCACGTCAATCGCCTGGTCGAGATCGGCGAGGGCGGCAACGTCACTCCCGTGGCGCAGTGGCAGGGGGCCGACGCATCGGACTACGCGACGTCGATCACGCCCGCGGGCGACGTCGCCCGCGCGGACCGTGTCCGGTTCCGCGGCACGCAGGGCGTCGATGAGCGGTGGACGTGGCTCGCGGGCACTTCGAACGCGACCTCGGCGTTCGGCACCGACCGCTCGATCGCCGTGTCCGCGAGCAGCACGACGCTCCGCATCTGGCCCCGTCCCTGGGACGCCGACGGCGACGGCCGCCGCGACGCGGAGCAGGTGTCGGACGGCACCGCCGAGGACTGCAACCGAAACGGCGCGACCGATGCGGCCGACATCGCCGCTCTTCGCCTCGCGGACGCGGACGGCAACGGCCTGCCGGATGCGTGCGAGCAGGACTGCGACCTCGACGGCATCCCCGACCTCACGGAACTGCGTGACGGCGCCGCCGCCGTGTGCGGATCGACCACCGTCCTTGCGAGTTGCGCGATCGCGGGCGGCGCCTCGGACCTGAACGGCGACGGCGTGCCCGACCAGTGCGGGCCGGACCGCGACGGCAACGGTATTCCCGACGTCCTCGACATCGCGGCCGGCGCGCCGGACTGCAACAACGACGGGATCCCGAACGGGGCGCCGGTGGTCGGCATCGCGGCGGAGCAGCTGGCGCAGGAGTCGGAGATCTTGGGTTGGGTGTTCGATTCCTTCCCGGGCGTGAAACTCGCTGGTGCCTACTTCCCCATCGACCGCCCGATGCGAATCGACGCCGCGCGCTTCCGCATCAACCCCGGCCCGGATCCGACGCACCCCGCGAGTCCTTTTGGGAAGCCGTTCACGATCATCGTCGCGCAGGACGTCGACGGGAGCGCCGACCTCCGGCGGGCGCAGGTCGAGTGGACCGGGACCGGTTCGTACCGTCACCAGTCGCTGCAGTCGGTTTCGACGCCGTCGGTCGTGGTGGAGCCGCCGGGTTTCTTCGTCTGCTACTCCATTCCGTCGGGCAGCTTCAACAGCGCGAGCGGCGGCTCGGAAGCGCCGACCATGCGCGGAGCACGTGCCGACTTCGGTACGAACCCGGCGGCGCGCATCGACCGCGGCTGGAGCGCGATCGGCTCGCAAGCGGGGACGGATCCGCGAGACCTGCTCTCGGTCGCGATCGCCGGGATCTGGTTCCCCGACATCGACGTCGTCGCCAACGGCTGCCCGCTCGGCGGCGACTTCGACGGCGACGGCAAGGTCAGCGGCCGCGACCTCGGGCTGCTGCTCGGCGCCTGGGGGCCCGCGCAGGGCTCGCCGTACGACCTGAACAACGACGGATCGGTCGACGGTCTCGACCTGGGGATCCTGCTCGGGAACTTCACCCCGGGGGCGTGAGCGCGGGGATGTCCTCGACCCAAAGCGGATTCCTGCCAGATGACCCGTCGGCGATGAGTCGCTTTCCAGCCACATGGCGACGGGCCGTGCGCAGGAGGGTGCAAAGTCGGTTGCAGCTGGCGTCCGCTGTCGACGGAACCCGTTCGGCGTACGAACACGCAACCCTAAAAACGCAGCGTGGTCGCGCGAGTCCTTTCGAACCGGCGCAACCACGTGCGTTCATCTCAATGGGCGATACTGGATTCGAACCCCTGCAGGAATTCAGCCTGCAAACCATGGTCTCGCACGGAGGTGGCGTACAGGGTGGCGTACACGGCCGGCCTGGCGTACCAGCAGGGGGGGAGCCCCATTGACTTCGTGGCCGGCACCGTCTCACGCACCGAAGGGATCTATGCCGTTGGCCCGCTGCCCCACCGTTACGCCGCCATTTCGGCATCGGGGCTCCTTGGGGCGGAACGATAGCGTGGGGAGGTGCGGGGAGACGTGGCAATCGGGCCACCCATTCATGGAGGGGCAGCCGCGGGCCACGAGCGCCACTAGACTTCTTCTAGACCGACGCAATTATCAGGGTTTTCGGCGCCCTGTCGAACAGACCTAAAGCATGCGAACCCGGGCGCAGGATCAACCGAATCATGAAGAACCATCCGAACGACGCCATCCTGCTCGTCTGGAATCCTGATCGATGGGAGTGGACCGACATCGACGAGGACGCCGAACGTGCGCGCCAAGGCATCCACGACCCGGAGGACATGTGGTCGGTGGGGAATCGGACGAGCATTGCCGAGGGAACCCGGTTCTTCATGATCAGGTTGGGTCGCGACCCACGCGGGATCATGGCGAGCGGTCGTACGGTGGGAAAGGTCTTCGAGTCACCCCACTGGGACGAGGAACTGCAGCGTGCGGGCCGGCGCGCGCGCCGCGTAAGGCTTCGGTTCGAGCGGATCATCAACCCCGACCGACAACCCCTGCTTGCCAAAGCGGACCTGGCAGAGCCGCCCTTCGACACAGTGCACTGGTCCACGCAGTCGTCAGGGATCACGATCCCGTCGGCGATTGCCGATGCATTGCAGTCGAAGTGGGAGGAGCATTGCCGGCGGGTGCGATCGTTCGGGCGCGACAACTGATTGGCAACAGGCAGCGTCCGCAGGGTTGAATGCGGCATTCGACCGCACAGTCCGCCTCCGAGTTACGATGCCGCCATGGGGAGTATCGAGCGCCTATTGAATGTCCACCGGGAGGACGTGCTCGGCACGCTAGATGTGTGCCTGGACGCCGTATGGACGCATGGCGACGTGTCCTTCAGGAGTGCGATCCTTGCCATGCTCGGAACGGTTCCGGGATTCAGTCTGACGCCATCACACCCATGGAAGCGGGCCTCGGCCGGCCTGCGGCTGGGGTTACGCCGGATCGCTTCACGGTGGAAAGATCGTCTGGGCCCTAGTGAAGCTGCCGGGGGAACTACGTATCGCTTACACGGACGATGTCGTGAAACCATTCATCCTGGTCTGCAACAGTCATGATGGGTCAATCGCGTTTCGAGCCTTGAACACCAGCATTCGAGTCGTGTGCCAGAACACGCTTACGTTGGCACTTCGAAGCGCTGGACCGGATTCCATCAGCATCAAGCACACGGAGTCCATCCACGATCGGCTTGCCGATGCACAAGAGGTGCTCGGGTTGTCCATCGTCAAGCACCGGGAGTTCGAGCTGCAGATGAACCAGCTTGCACAGGTTCACATGACGAAGCGCACCTTCAGTGGTTACCTCGATCGAGTCCTTGGTCCGCTGCCAAAACCAACGGAACAGGAACCCGACCCCGAGGCTAGCGCTGCACGCTTGCAGGTGACCGCCAACTTCGACCACGAACTGCAGCGGTTGAAGGGCATCGAGCACTCTGCATGGGCTGCCTTCAATGCCGTCAGCCAGTACGTGGACTGGGAGCGGCCAACTCGAGGAGCAGCAATCACTAGGGACGAACGGCGATTTGAATCCACGATGCTGGGTGCCGGATCCGACCTCAAGCGCAAGGCATGGTCGGAAGCCCTGAAGCTTGCGAGGGTGAACTGATGTGCCGGCACAGACACCAGGGTGGGCACCGGGGGAGTGAAGCAGGCGGAACAGCCAACTCCATTCCCGGTGCCGTGGCTGCCATCGTCGTGCTGATCATCCTGCTGCGGACATGCTCGTAGCAGGAGGGGGCGGATCTTTGGACCGCCCCTTTCTTTAGGTATCAGGGTGTCAGTTCGGGCAGGGGCCCCAGAACGAGAGCAGGAGTCCAAGATCAGCACCGTTTACGACGCCGTCGTTGTTGATGTCAGACTCGGTGAGCGGCGTATTCGGCCCCCACTGAGAGAGCAGAATGCCCAGGTCTGCGCCGTTCACGTTGAAGTCACGGTAGATGTCGGCATCAACGCAGGTGGGCTGCTCACAAACATCGGGGATGCCGTCGACGTCGTTGTCGGCTAGTTGCCCTTGCAGGATCTGTCCGTAGTCGACGACGCCGTCGTTGTTGCAATCGGCCGACCATTCGATTAGCAGCGATCGGATGCCACCGAAGTACTCGGGAAATCCATCTTCAGCGATGTCGTTCCAACGTCGCGCATGATCTACGTAATGCAATCGGTTTTCATCAACTCCGCTGCCATTATCCGCAAAATCTGAGTTTGGGCCTGCATATGTCCAGGGATCACCGCTGCTCAGCCAAATCCATGTGCCCACGGGCTCTCCGCTCCCTGGAATCTGGGCGCCGCCTAGCCATGGTCCTAATGGTCCCTGCCACGCCCCGGGCGTGTCGGAAAGTCGAAACACAAATATGTCCTCATCCTCTGAGAGGATGCTTGCGAGGTAGCCGCCATCCGCCTTGGCAACTGCATCCGCGGATTGCCATGCGATTGTCAAGCCTTGAGTGCGCAGTTGATACCAATGCCCATTGCCACCATCTTCAATTCGCCACTGCACCGGGTAGTTGCCGACCACGCACGCCTCGCCCCGCTCACAGCAGTCGGGAACGTTGTTGCCGTTGTAGTCAGGCAGCGTGCCGTCGTAGCACTGGCCGTAGTCGACGATGCCATCGGAGTTGCAGTCGGCGGACCATTCGATGATCGCGCCGGCTTCAACGGTGAGGTTGCCGTTGTAATCGTTCCAGTTACCAACACCATCTTCCGTCACTGCCCAGCGACCCAAAGAAAGGTGATCCTCACAGCTGCATTCGCCGGAGGAAGAGTTTGATGGGTTTGCCACAAACGTTGTCCAATTTGTCCATGACCACGGTTCTCCCGTGACCCATTGCCATCCACCGCTTGGTTCTGACCATGTCGGATCATTTCGGTCCTGTCGAGCCCCAAGCACGGCACCTCTATTCAGTGGGATCATGTTTCGAACGGACGGCTGAATGAAGTCTCGTTCCGCTGCGGATGTCACGGTCGCAAGATGCCCACCAAAGGCAGTTACCAGATCATGCCAGGATTGCCATGTTCGATTTTCTGGGGCCGAAACGAGGTACCAATGCCCATTCCCCCCATCGCTCACCTTCCACTGCACTGCCTGCTGGGCATGCGCCGCTGAAGTTGCGAACAGGGTGACCACCGCCGTATGGATCAGGTTCTTCACGTGGTAAATGCCTCCCGGAGCTCCCGGCCCCGTGTTTCAAAGGCTACCGGGGAATGCTCCTAACACCAAGAGTGAAGTCCGGGCCCCCTTGGTAGCCCAAAGTAATTGTGTGACTTTCGGCCCACACGCAGTACCCTAAACGAACACAAACCGGGCCTCTGATGCCCGGCTCCGATTGCGAGGCACCAACCATGAACACAAAGCATTTCCTCCGGGCCATGACCGCCATCCTTAGCCTTGCTGTGGCAATCCCAGCCAGCGCTCAAACCTGCCGCAGCGACCTAAACGGTGACGGCCAGGTGAATGGTGCCGACCTGGGCATCCTGCTGGCCGACTGGGGCTTCTGCCCAGCCACCATCACTTCGGTGACGCCGTTACAGGGAAGCACGCTTGGCGGCACGGTGATCTCGATCTCGGGCACGGGCCTCTCGACGACCAGCAGCGTCAAGGTCGGCGGCGTTGCCTGCACGAACGTGACCGTCCTCACGCCGACACTCGTGCGTGCCACCACCCCGCCCGGAGCGTTGGGCGAGGCGTCCGTTGCAGTCACGACGAATGCGGGGACCACGCTTGCCTCGACGCCCTTCAACTACGTGCAGCAGCAGATCACCTCGATCGTGCCGAACACGGGGTCGTACGTCGGCGGCACGCCGATCACCATCACCGGCCAGTACCTGGCGGGGACCACGGCCGTGACCATCGGCGGCGTGCCGTGCACGAACGTGGTGTCCGTCAGCTCGACGCAGGTGACGGCAGTGACGCCAGCTGGCTCAGTGGGCGCGGTGGATGTGGTGATCACCGGTACGAAGGGCGCACTGACGGTGGCGGGTGGGTTTACGTATCTGGCGGTGATCGTGCCGAGTTGGGCGACGTTGATCGAGGCGATGCCGGATCCGGCGGTGGTGACGGATCCTGCGCTTCGGGCGGCAATTGTCGCGACGAACTACGCATGGCGGGTGCGAGATTCGGGCACCGGCATCGAAATGCTGGTGGTGCCGCCGGGTACGTTTCAAATGGGCTGTATTCAGGCGCCGAGTGGTACTAGTTGTGATTCAAGAGAGGTTCCCGTCCATGGGGTCACCTTGACAAACGCGTTCTACCTCGGCAGGTACGAAGTTACTCAATCTCAGTGGGTGGCAAAGATGGGGCCGAACCCGTCGTACTTTCAGGGGAACTCGGATTCGGCGAGCCGTCCGGTGGAGCAGGTGAGTTGGAACACCGTCCAGGCATACCTGAGCGCGACGGGCCTGCGTCTCGCTACAGAAGCGGAATGGGAGTACGCATGTCGTGCTGGGACGCAGACGCCCTTCTACAACGGGTCGACGGACGCCAATACGTTGGGAACGCTGGCGTGGTTTGGTGACAACGCGGAATCCCAAACCCACGCCACCGGCGGCAGGGACGCCAACCCGCTTGGCTTCTATGACATGCTCGGCAATGTCTGGGAGATTGTCAGCGATTGGTATGCGGCGTACAGCGAGATCGCTCAAACCAATCCTGCCGGTCCGGCCACTGGAGAGTCCAAGATCCAACGCGGTGGCTCCTGGGCCGACGGATGGGGGCTGCCATTCGTCCGCTCATCGGGGAGATCATGGATAGGTGCTGCCATTGGCTACAACAACTCGGGATTCCGCGTCGCCCGTAATCCTTGAGGCACCACCCATGAATACAAAGCATTTCCTCCGGGCCATGATCGCCATCCTTAGCATTGCTGTGGCAATCCCAGCTAGCGCTCAATGCACGGGTGACCTCACCGGCAACGGAATCGTCGATGGTGCCGATCTGGGCACGATCCTTGCCTATTGGGGCCCTCGCACTCAGGATCCAACGTCCGTCGCATCGGATCTGAACGGTGATGGTCTGATCAACGGTGCGGACCTAGGAGTGCTCCTTGCGAGCTGGGGTCCATGCCAGAGCACGATCACCGGTATCACGCCGAACCAGGGCTGCATCGTTGGCGGAACGCAGGTGACGATCTCGGGCACCTACTTGGGCTCGACCAGTGCCGTTCGCTTCGGGGACAATCCGGCGTCAAGCTTCACGGTGGTCAATCAGAACACGGTCCAAGCAACGACGCCGGCGGGCGCTGCAGGGTCAGCCGGCGTCAGCATCACGACTGCTGCCGGTACCGTCACCTCATCGCAGCAATTCACTTACATGCCGCCTTCGGTTACGTCTATTGTGCCGAATTTGGGGGATACTGCCGGAGGGTCGCTCATCACGATCGTCGGCAACTACCTGGGGTTGACCACGAGCGTTACGATTGGTGGCATACCTTGCAGCAGCCTCACGGTCGTGAACGCGAACACAATTACCGCATTGACGCCGCCCGGAACTGCTGGAATTGCAGACATGTCGATCGCCGGTGGAAAGGGCACCATCACCGTGCCCGGCGGATATCGGTACGTTTTGCCCGTGCCTTCCTGGGCGACGCTGATCGAGCTGCAGCCTGATCCCGCAGTCGTGACTGATCCATCGCTGCGGTCGGCCATTGCTGCTACGGGCCTCGCTTGGCGGGTGCGCGACAACAACAGTGGGATTCAGATGGTGCTTATTCCTCCAGGGACCTTCACGATGGGTTGCATCATGGGATCGAACTGGTACGGGTGCACCGAGCGTGAGCAGCCGGTCCACCAGGTGACCATTTCCAGCCCGTTCTATCTCGCTCGCTACGAGATCACGCAAGCGCAGTGGATGGATAAAGTGAGCTTCAACCCTTCGAACTTTACCTATCCGACGACGCAAGTTTCGGGACCATATGTCACGGAGCGCCCGGTCGAAAGCGTGAGTTGGACGGCCGTACAGGGCTACCTGCGCGCCACGGTCATGCGGTTGCCAACAGAAGCGGAGTGGGAGTACGCGTGCCGAGCCGGGACGCAGACGCCGTTCTACAATGGTTCGACGAATGACAATTCCGTTGGGACGCTGGCGTGGTGGTCCAGGAACTCGTTCAATCAGACTCGCCCGGTGGGCGGCAAGGCCGCCAACGGCTTCGGACTGAACGACATGCTGGGTAACGTCGCGGAATTGGTGAGCGACTGGTACGACAACTACCCAAGCGCTGCGCAGACCGATCCACAAGGCCCACTATCGGGTTCCTCCCATGTGATCCGCGGTGGCTCGTTCGACAATGAAGATGTGCGAGTGTCGTACCGCGGTAATGAATCGCTCAGCTACGAAGTCGGCTTCCGGGTCGCCAAGAATCCCTAACGCCGCAGTCTTGCAGGGCACTTCACATCGACCATGAACCCCCGCACCAAGCGCCTGCTCATCATCGTCCTAGCGCTCAGCACGCTGCAAAGTGATTCAGCCACGATCAAGTTGGTTGGGTCACAGCCCGTCAATCGCAGCTCGCCATTATTTGAAACATAGAGATTTGCATGTTCAAGCAGCAACCGGAACTGGTGATTGGATTCAAACCACCGGGGTGAATGTTCGGGCTGAGAGTCCCACAACGGTCTTCCAAAAAAGCGGTGCAGAATGCGGTGCATCCATGGTGCAAAATGCGGTGCAGCACCCAGCGGCACCAGCATGCAACAACCCTCAGCAAATGCTGCGGGGCCCGGTGAAAGGCAGGGTTGTGCATCTCGGTGCAGACCCTTGCGGGTACATGCTTGAGACATCAATGGGCGATACTGGACTCGAACCATCGCCGCATCCTGCCTGAAATTCGATGATCCCCCGAGCGACCTCGTCGCCTCGGAGATCGGCGTGCCCTTGCACTCCGACGCCTGATCGAGTTACACTCCGGTTGGTCGTGGCTACACCGAGACAGGTGTATCGATGACCTCGACGGCATGAGCCGGGAACCCGCCTCGAACTTCCGAATCCCCGAATCAAGCAAAGGAGCACACGTGCCCAATTACTTCATCTCTCGTCCGGGTGGCAAGCCGAATGGTCCATATTCGATCGAGAAGATCGTCGCCGCATGCGCGCGCGGGGAGCTGACGCCGGACCTGATGGCATGCATGGAGGGAGGCACTACCTGGCTGCCGATCACCGCGCTCCCCGGAGTGAAGTTCGCGGACAGCGCGCTGATGCCGATTCCCCACACTCCGCTCGCCGCGCACGCACACCACCAGCCTGGCGCTCCGATGTCCGCCCCGGCCGCAGCGCCGATGGTGGGCGCGGCCCCTTTCGCGATGCCGACCGTCGCCGTCGCTGGCGCGCTCCCGACATTCCCGCCGTTCGCTGCATTCAGCTGGGTCATCTGCTGCGCTGGATGGATCTGGGGCATCATCGTCTGGTTCAGTATCGCTTCGCAGCTCAATCGCCTTTCAGGCAGCAACCGAGTCCAGGCGGCGTCGGTGATCATCCCGATCTGGTGGGCAATCCACCTCCAGGCGGTGAACGCGACGGTCAACGAGATAATCGCCACCCGACAGCTGCCCGTGCAACCGCTCGCCAACAACACGGCACTCAACATCCTGTTCCCTTACGTGCCGTTCATGAACATCATCAAGACCTGGAACGCGATTGCAGCATGCAACCCGCGCTAAGCCACGGAGAGCGACCAAGTCCGATTGGACCGTGAGTTGCCTTGCGGCAGGAATCCTGGGGGCGAGCTTCGTGCTGCCAGCGGACCGGCCGCTTGGCAACGTCGACCTCTGCCCGCTCCACGCGATGACGGGCATCCCTTGCCCCGGCTGCGGCATGACCAGATCCGTTGTGGGGCTGTCCCACGGCCATTTCGAGCAGGCGCTCCGCTACCACCCGCTGGGACTGATCGTCTACGCGCTGCTGATCGTGGCGCTCTTTCTGCCACTCCTGCCCGGAAACGCAAGGAAACGCCTCTGGGGGTGTGCCTTCAGCACCCGGGTCACGATTTGCGCCATCACGCTGGCCGGCACGGTTTGGGGCTTCCGGCTGTGGGCGGGCACGGCGCCGCCATGATCGGAGGCGCCGTGCCGACGTCGGAAAGGGTCAGTCCTTGAGCGGCACGCCGCGAGCGTCCTTGTTAATGCTGCCCGAGAGGATCATGATGCCCTCGACCAGGGCCCAGATGCCGATGATCAGGCCACCGTATCCGCAGGTGCAGACGGTGATCAGCAACTGCGTCACGGCCTTGCCCGTGAAGCCGAGGTAGAAGTTGTGGATGCCGAGAGCGCCAAGGAAGATCGCAAGCAACCCCGCGACCACCTTGCTCTTCTGCTGCACGCCGGCCACCACCGG
This sequence comes from Chitinophaga pinensis, assembly GCA_943329105.2. GTDB lineage: Bacteria > Planctomycetota > Phycisphaerae > Phycisphaerales > SM1A02 > UBA966. The sequence continues at coordinate 11,102 of CALQCP020000012.1, forward strand.
CTGCTGCACGGGCGCATACCCGACGGGATACATCGGATGTGCCACTCCCGGAGGCGGCGTGGGTACCGCCATCGCCGCGCCGCAATAGTTGCACTTTGCAAGCCCAGGGCCGACTTCGGCGCCGCAACTCTGGCAATATCCCATCTTGACTGCGCTCCTTAAAAAGGTTCGTTGGATTGCAGAGCCCAACACGACCCCACAGGAGATATTCTATCGGTAGGGATAGATCTGTGCTTTGATCTCGCAATTGCCGTGGTATCTTGTCAAGCATGGCGATTATCAACGTCATTCAGTGGAACGGTCCACCCTCCGTCATGGCATGGCGCTTCGGCAACGGGGCCCTGATGCTGGGATCACAGTTGATCGTCAAGGAGCACCAGCACGCGGTGCTCATCAAGGAAGGCCGGATGATCGGGCCGTTCCTGCCGGGGCGACACACCCTTGACACCAAGAACATCCCGATCCTGAAGTCGCTCATCGGGGCCGTCACCGACGCGGAGACGCCCTTCCCCGCGGAGGTATGGTTCGTCAACCGGACGATAGACCTCAACGTGCGGTGGGGAACCTCGACCCCCATCCAGGTGAAGGATCCGACCTACAACATCATGATCCCCGTGATGGGCTACGGCATGCTTGGGGTCACGGTCTCGGACACCAAGAAGTTCCTGCTCAAGCTCGTCGGCGCGCTGCCGAATTACGACCGCGAGACGGTCGAGCAACATTTCCGCGCGATCCTGATCTCCAGCATCAAGTCGCACATTGCGGACTCTCTGCTGCGCAGGAAGCTGTCGATCCTCGACATCGCGGCGCATCTCCGTGAGCTGTCCGACGAACTCAACGATCTCTTCACCACGGAGTTCGCGGAGTTCGGCCTGTCCGTGGTTGCCTTCCGGATCGAGTCGATCACCACGAGGGAAAACGACCCCGCCGTGGTTCGGCTCCGCGACGCGCTCGCAAGGCGGGCCGAGATGCAGATTCTGGGCACCGATTTCGCGCAGTCCGAGTCCTTTGAGGTCATGAAGCGCGCTGCCGCGAACGAAGGCGGCACGGTGGCGCCCCTCATGGGCGCGGGGCTCGGCCTGGGACTGGGCGCAGGACTCGGGGCGAACGCTGCACAGGTGGCGTCGACCATGCGGACCGGTCCGGCCACATGCGCGAACTGCTCAACGGCCATGACTGCGGGCGCGAAGTTCTGCCCGGGATGCGGCAAGGCCCCGGGCGCGCCAGCCGCAACCTGCGCGTCCTGCAATGCAACGCTGTTGGCGGGCTCACGATTCTGCGCCGGCTGCGGCACACAGGCCGCGCGGAAGTGCCCCGGTTGCGGCATCGATGCCACGGCAGGGTCCAAGTTTTGCGCCGGCTGCGGCACCAAGCTCACCCCCTAAATTCCGGAGGCACCCTCACATGATCTCCTCTTCATTCCGACTGCCGCTGCTCGTGCTTGCGGTGCTGCTTGGTTCCGTCGTTGCCGGCACCGCCGCGCTCGTCGGGTTCAGCGACGAAGCGCAGGTGGCCGCGCCCGACTGGATCTGGTGCGACAGCGAGGCCGCGCCCGGGGCGGCCTGCTCCGTACGCACGCAGTTCAGCCTGTGGTCATCGGCTGACGGTGCCGACCTGCACATCGCCGCCAGCGGTCCAGCCAAGGTGCTGCTCGACGGCAAGCCCGCGGGTGCCACGACTGGCAAGGGACAGGCGACGGTGCTGCGCCTGGGACCACTGACTGCCGGACCGCACGACTTGCAGATCGATGCAACACACGCCGAAGGGCGACCCGGCATCTGCGCCTATCTCGACCTGCCCAGCGGCTGCGCCGACCGGCTGCGCGTGGGAACCGGTGCCGGCTGGAACCTGGCTGCGCCCTCCGCGAACGGCACGGGCAACGATGCGAAGGTGCTTGCCGGCTACGAAGCGGGCCCCGCTCCGTATGCCTTCGGCCCTCCGCCAACCGTCATCGCGGTGCCGAAGGGGCCACGTTTCTGGACCGTGCTGGGGGTGCTGGCAGCCTCGCTGGCCGCGTGCTGCCTTGCCGGCCCAGTGTTGCGCCCTGCAGCCGCCACACGGCGGGACACGGCCGTCGCCAACCTGGCCATCATCGGCCCCTCCATCGCCTACGGCACGGCGAGCGTCGCGATCGCAGCGCTGGGTGCCACCTCGGCCAGCGTGGGCGCCATCGTCGCACTGCAGCTCGTCGCCACCACGCTGTTTACGCTGGTCCTGATTGGCTGGAAGTCCGGGACCCAACGGATCGACCAGGACCAGGTCCAGCATCGTGCGGAGCTCCGCGGCTACGACGACATGTGCCACGAAGTGGACATGCTGGTGCTGGAAGTCAACCAGTGCCCCGACGACCTGCGCGCGGCGCTCGACCAGCCGATTCGAGAACTGGCCGACGGCATTCGGTACGCCGCGACGACGACCGAGACCCCGGAACTGGATCGGCGGATCCTCGACGGCATCGGTGCACTTCGTCAGGCGGTGCGCGGAGGCCAGGCTACGGCGGGCGCTGCCGACATCCAGCCCGGCATTCGCATGCTTCTGGGGGCGATCCGAGAGCGCGAGATTCGGGCCCAGTCCGCACGGCGAGCCTGATCCTGCACGGTGCACGGGGCGAGCGCGAACAGGTCAGCACGCCTCTGCGGCAGCGACCTGGGTCAGATGCGCAAAGTGCCGCAGTAGGCGCAGCAGAGGTCGTCTCCCGTCGCCGATGCACCGCAGTTCGGGCAGTTCCACGGTCCCGCCGAGGTCTGGCGGGCGGGGGCAGGGGCCTCAGCCCCGGCACCGACCACGGCCTCAACCAGCATTTGGAGCATCCGCTCAAGGCCCTGGCGCTCGTCCTTCTCCACGCAGCTAAGGGTGACGAAGTGAACGCCGTTGACGACGACGTCGACTTTGACGAGCCCACGGTTGAACACGAAGAAACGAAGTGACGCAAGCTCGAAGCCGACCGGGGTGGTCGCGATGTCGTGCGCAAGCAGATGCGTGCGGGTGACCATGAAACCGTCCCCGGCACTGCCGAACAAGGTGTCGTCGACGAGCAACAGCACATCGGCTGGCTTCGCGCCGAAGCCAAGCCCGTACGTGCTGAGGGCGCCGTTCAGCTTGCGCGGCGGGATATTGGGTGCGATGAAGACCCGGTCACCACGGAAGAGGGGGCTGCACTGCGCTATGACTGGTTCCACGATCATGATGACCCGCATTAGACCACATTCGACGCAACCCACACCCCGAGCGATCTCGCCACCTCAGCGATCGGCGTGCCCTTCGCCAGAGCCTCGCCATCCTGCCTGAGTCAGGGCCCGTGCCTTCGGATCATTCCTACCGCCCGCCCGCCGGCACCACAGGCGACTTCCGGATCGGGTGACTACTGCGCAGAATGTGGACTCAACAGCGGGTTAAGGTCACAAATGAGCGGTGCAAAATGCGGTGCAGCACCTACCCGCCCCAGCATGCAACAACCCTCAGCAAATGCTGCGGGGCCCGGTGAAAGGCAGGGTTGTGCATCTCGGTGCAGACCCTTGCGGGGACATGCTTGAGACATCAATGGGCGATACTGGACTCGAACCAGTGACCTCACGGGTGTGATCCGTGCGCTCTAGCCAGCTGAGCTAAGCGCCCTGACTAAGGAGAAGGATTGTACCCAAGACGGGGGCGGCTGTCACAGTGTGCTAAAGACGCGTGTCTGCCGGAGATTATCGAAACCTCAGCCTGGTTCCGCGGTCATTGGTTCGATGGAGTTCAGCGCGATCGCTTGCGTGCTGTCACCGAATCGATTCGTGGGAACGTTCATGTTCTGCAACATGGCGAGGTAAAGATTGCACAGTGGCGTGCCAGCCGCCGCCGTTCGTACCGGCGCGTGCTTCACGCCTCGCGCTGCGCCGCCAGCGAGAATGATTGGAAGGTCGTCATGGTTATGGCGATTGCCGTCCGAAATCGCTCCGCCGTACACCACCATGGTGTGATCAAGCAGACTCGCGCCGGTTTCATCAGCGGTCTTCAACTTTGTCAGTAAGTGCGCGAGCCGTTCGCCTTGCCACCGGTTGATTGCCGCGTACTTCTCTCGCTTGGACTGATCGTCAGCGTGGTGGCTCACATCATGGTGCCCATCTTTGACGCCGATGTCTACATAGGAACGGTTCGATCCCTCATTGGCAAGCATCAACGTCACGATGCGCGTTTGATCGAGTTGCAATCCAAGAACAGCCATGTCGGTGAGCAGTGTGATCCGCTCGCGATAGTCCGTTGGTGACGATGGTGGTGCAACATGCGCTGGCGTTCCACCCTGGCCATCGCGCGCAAGTGACTGCATGCGACGTTCAAGCGTGCGGACTCCCTCAAGGTATTCGTCAAGCTTGCGACGATCGGCAACTCCAACGCGGGATGAAAGCGCCGCAACTTGTCCGCCGACTGCATCCAAAATGCTGGTACGCAAGCGAATGCGCCGCTCGCGCATGGCGGCGGTCTCGCCTTCCGGTCCCGTTGAAAATAGGGTGTCGAAGACGCGCCGAGGATCGTCTTCCTTGCCATTGGGCGTGTGTGGGCCGCGCCAAGAAATGTTTGCGCTGTACGCACAGCTGTATCCAGAATCACAATCACCCGCGGTCATTCCCGGTTCGCCGCCAAGTTCCAAACTATCAAGACGTGTGGCACCAGTGAGTTGCGCCGCAGCCGCCTGATCCACGCTGATGCCCACACTGAGATCGCCGCCCGACGTCTTGTTTGGGTGCGCTCCAGTCAAGAAACACGCGGCACTACGGGCGTGATCTCCAGCGCCATCGCCCAACGCTTCAGCGTTCCGATGACAGAGATTGCGCATCACTGAGTATTGCCCCGCGTGATCTGCCAGTGCAGCAGTTGCGGAGCCCGGCCACGAAGCGATGTCCACTCCGTTGGGTAGAAACACGAACATCATGCGCGCCGGCGGCACTGCCAGTACGGCCCGACTTGCGGCGGCGGCGGTTCGCGTCCACAAGCACCTGCCGGGCAGCATCGCCTCCAACATGGGAAGCGCAATCACCGCACCAGCGGCGCGCAGGGCGGTTCGTCGAGAAATCGGTCCTGACCAACCAGTCATTGGGCGCCTCGCAATCGGAACGATGGACTTTCAACGATGGCGTGCACGATGTCAGAGAGTGTAGGGTTGCTCGCCAGCGATTCCATCAATTCATCCAATTCATCATCGCTCGAATCCTCTTGCGCGCAGCCGGTGGCGTAGACCATGAGGTGCTTAACCAGCGACCGCGTAAATCCGGTGTTCCCCTTCAGTTTGGCGCGCACTCCGTCCACTCCTTGCAACACACTTCCATCGGGGAGTGTCCCGGTTGCGTTGATAGCAATTCCGTCCGCACGGTCACGAAGACTGCCCACTGGGTCGAACGCCTCAAAGGCGAATCCCAGTTCATCCATACTTCGATGGCACGCGGCGCAGTTGGGATCAGCGCGGTGAATCTCCATGAGTTCGCGGATTGACTTACCTGCGCGGTCTTCAACGCGGTCCGGAATCTGCGCGGTTCCAGGCGGCGGTGGCGGTGGAGCGGCATCAAGGAGCGCCTGCAGGACCCACTTGCCGCGCTTCACTGGCGACGTACGCGTGGGATTACTCGTTGCAGTCAGCACACTCGCGTGCGCCAAGATTCCGCCACCGCGTTGCGGGTCAATGCGCACGCGATGCATGCCGTCGCCTACAGGAACGGCCATCCCGTAATGCTTGGCAAGGCGCGCATCAATGAATGTGTAGTCCGCATCTATCAGCGTTTCCACGGCTCGATGCTCGCGCAGCACGCTTTCAAAGAGCATGACTGTTTCAGTTCGCATCGATCGCAGCAGCGCGGCGTTGACATCCGGAAACTGCGATGCATCCGGCATCTTGTTGCCGAGACCGTCGATAGCCAGCCATTGCGTCGCGAACCGCTCAGCCAAGCTGGATGATCGTGGGTCCATCAGGAGTCGATCGACCGCCGCTGCTCGCCCGCTGCTCGAAGCAAGTTCGCCGCGCGTGGCGGCGCTTGCGAGTGCTTCATCGGGGCAACTTGCCCAGATGAAGTAAGCCAATCGCGTTGCAAGATCGTGTGGAGCCAATTCCGGTCCGGCGGATCCATCAATAGTGTCAACACGAAAGAGAAACTCCGGGTGCACCAAAAGCGCTTGAATCTTCGCGCGCAATTTGCTTTCGGCGCTACTCGTCGCGGGGAGTGACTGCACAATGGAGTTGAGGAGAATGCAATCAGCGTCGGTTGCGGGGCGACGAAGGATGCGCTGGATCAGCCACCGTTGCTCGGCCATTGCTACGTCACTACGGTCGGCGTGTGCTGCATACGCATCCATTACCGAACGCCACGCCGGTATGCGGTTGGGTTCAAGTGGACCCTCGATAGTCATGGAGAGCACAAACGCATTGCGATCCGCAGTGGTTCCGGCGGGTACATCTTTGTTGTAGTAGTCGTTATCAAAGGTGAGAGCGAGGGACTGTGGGCCATCCTTGAGTACCCGCTCCATGCGGTGCACTCCGGGTGCGCGTTTATCTTCAGTCACTGTGAAGTCAGCGATACGTTTCTTTCCTGCCAGCACGCCCATGCGAACGGGGTCCGGTCCGGCTTGGTCACCACCCGCGCGAATGGAGATGGCATAGGTTCCGGCTCGTGGAAGTTGCACGGTGCATCGCGCTTCACCCGAAGTCCAGAGCAGTGCGCCAGCCTCCAGCGTTTGCCCTGCATTCTCTGAGACGGTCATCTCCTTGCCATGGATCACCAGCGATACCGGAGTGTTTGCAGCGGATTCTGGGCAAGCGCGCGCCGCGATTGCCTCGGCGAGTTCAAAGTATTTCTCCAGTGCGGTGGGTGCAATGCTGAGCACTGCACCAACATTGTCGAAGCCTGCGCCAATGTCATCGGGTGGGAGCGATCCAAACTCAGCGATATCAATGCCAAACAGATCACGAATGGTGTTGGCATATTCGGTGCGGTTGAGTCGGCGCGGCGGTCCGCTCTTGGGAACGATGATTCGATCTGCCCCAGCAATAGCGCTGCGCAGTGCTTGCACGCCCAGAGCGCGCTCCTGCGAATTCGGAATGTGCTCCGCGTCCGGCGGCGGCATCTCGCTATTGGCAAGCCGCCGCAATGCCTTCCGAAGCAACGAACGATCCGCCGCACTTGAGTGCGATGCCTTCAGCGCGTCCAGCGTGTCATGCAGATTGAATTTCCCCTTCGGCTTGACGCCTTGATGGCACTCAATGCACCACTCTTCCAGCACCCGCGCCGCGGCAACGCCGTCGCCTGCACTCGGCGCAGCGGCACTGGCCACGACGCACGCCAGTCCGATGGTCATGATCAGGTGGACCATGGTGAATGATGGTATCGGAGCGCGCGGGAGTGGCGGTTGGTTGCGGGTTCGACCAGGCTTGCAGTTTCGATACTCTCCAGCGATGTTGAATCGACTACTTCGCCATCGCCAATCCGCGACCATCGCGCTCTCCGCTTTCGCTACCGCGGTGTTCGCCGCACTGACGCTCGCGGCGGCGCCGCCAAGCATGCCACCCAGCACGCCGCCAGCGTCCAGTCCCGCCAAACTCCTCCGCGTCTATCTCCTTGCGGGCCAGTCCAACATGGAAGGTCACGGCGTTGTTGATCTGAACGATGCGCGTGATTACAACGGCGGTCGCGGCACGCTTGCTCAATTCGTGGACAACCCCGCCAACAAGGCAGCATGGGGCGATCTCCGCGCGGCGGATGGCTCGTGGTTCGTGCGCGACGATGTGTTCGTTTCGTATCTCACGGAACAGGGCTCGCAGAAAGCCGGGGCGCTTTCGGTGGGCTTTGCGGTCTATGACGACAAACACCACATTGGGCCAGAGCTTGGCATTGGTCGCGCACTCGGCAACGCATTCGCGGAGCCAGTGCTCCTCATCAAGACAGCGTGGGGGGGCAAGAGTTTGGCGAAGGACTTTCGTCCGCCAAGTGCAGGCGGCGCGGTCGGTCCGTATTACAAGCAGATGATCGCCGAGTACCGCGCCGCGGTGGCGGTCATTCCCACGCAGTTCCCCGCGCTTGCTGGCTATACGCCGCGCCTTGATGGGGTCATCTGGTTCCAAGGTTGGAACGATGGCTGCGATGAAAAAGCGGCCGCCGAGTACGAAGGCAATCTGGTGCACCTCATCACCGATATGCGCGCGGAGTTTGGAAACCCGAAACTCTCGTTTGTCGTCGGCGAGACCGGCAACATGGACAACGCGGTGCTCCGCCATGGGCAGCGCGACGGCTGCCTGCATAAGGAAGTGGCAACCGGAACCAGCTTCGTCCCCACGCGACAATTCCTCCGCGACGCAAAGGAATGCCCGAACCCCGGCCACGGCCATCACTGGTTCGGGAGCGGGGAAAGTTACTTGTTGATTGGTGACGCGCTCGGAAAGGCGGCGCTGCAACTGGCGCCGGATCCGCGCCCAGCGCCAGCCCTCGCTCCTGCTCCAGCGCTCGCCCCAGCCCCAGCCCCAATTACTTCGTCTGCGCGGCCTGCTCAGCCTTGACGCGGCGCACAGCTTCCTGTGTGGCGCGTTCCATCTGGTCTTCGGTCAGCTGGCGCGGGGTGGTGGCTGGCTGGGAATCGTCCTTGGACAACTCTTCGCCGGCTTCCTTCATGCCCTTCTTGAACTCGGTGATGGATTTACCGATGTTTCGGCCCACGGACGGCAGGCGGCTGCCGAAGAGCAGGAGGCCGATCACCAGAATGATGATCATCTCCGCTCCGCCAGGGAGCCCGAACGCCGCAAGGACCGGGGAAGTAGCAATAGTCATCTCAGAAGTGTAGCCACAGTTCTGCACTTTTCGTAGCCCCTATGCCGATACCCACCGAATGCACGGACGCATCCCGACCCACGCTCTTTCCGCTCGCCGCCGTCGCCGCGCCCATACCGGCGCCATGCTGGTGGCCGTTGGCGCCCTTGCGGCAGCCTCCACCATCTTCCTGGGGGGTTGCGAAACATCCGAGAAGGTGACGCGAAAAGACAACCCTGACGTCCAGATACCGCCCGGTGAGCACGGTCTGCGCAAACTTTCGCGGGAGGAATACCCGGACCTTGCGGCCGCCTACAAGGCGCGCGACGACAAGTTTGCCAAGGCCATTGATATCAGCGCGCAGTGGTTCATGACCGGTACGAGCCGGCAGAACTACAGCTCCGAGCAGATGGGTCCCATCTCACAGGTGGTTGCTGGTCACGACCAAGCCGCCGCCAGCGTCTACGCCTTCCGCGACCTCGCCGCCAAGAGCAGCGATGCCAAGGCGTTCCAAGATGCGGTGTACGAGCAGTTTGATATTTGGCAGACGCGTGGCAGGGACGGCAAGGGCACGTCGCTCATCACTGGCTATTGCTCTCCGGAGCTGAAGGCCAGCATGACTGCCACCGAGACCTTTAAGTATCCGCTCTATCGTCGTCCCCTGGATCTGGTGACGGACTCAGTGACCGGCGAGCCGCTTGGTCGTCGCGCCGCTGATGGCAGCATCGTTCCGTGGCCTTCACGCAAAGAATTGCTGGCGTCCAACCAACTTGCGGGCTCGGAACTCATTTGGCTTTCCAGTGCATTTGAGGTGTATATCTGTGAAGTCAACGGCAGCGCCAAGTTGATCATGCCGGACAACACGGTGAAATACGTGGGCTATGCAGGTAAGACCGGCCGTCCGTACACCGGGCTCGGAAACAGCCTGGTGGAAGGCGGCGTGATCACCACGCGCGAGCGCAATCTCCCCACCATTCGCCGGCTCTATGAGCGCGACAGTGCGTTGGTGCAGCAGTACATCGATAAGAATGAGAACATGGTGTTCTTTGGCATGTATGACGGCAAGAGTTGGCCCGCGGGTTCGCTCGGCGTGCCGGTGACTGACCACGCGAGTGTTGCCACGGACAAGAAGATCTTCCCGCGCGGCCTGGTGATGATGTTTGACACCAAGGTGTCTGATTATGCCAGCCGTCAGAACCAATTCAATCAATTCATGATGGACCAGGACACCGGTGGTGCCATTCGCGCCGCTGGTCGAGCGGACATCTATATGGGTGTCGGTGCTGCCGCAGAGATTCTGGCAGGCAACCAATACGCTGACGGCACGTTCTATTACTTCGTGCTGAAGCCAGAGTTCATGGCGAAGTATCCGCTGCCAACTTCAGCAAAGGCCACACCCGCCAACATTGTGCGAGGGACACCAGCTGCAGCACCGAACGCAAAGGGAGCCTCTGCGCCGGCCGCAGCAAACTTGACGCAGGTTCCGGCGCCGCCGTTCGCGCAGCCACCAGTATCGACGCCTACTCCGGCACCAGCGCCGAAGTGATTGCACTCGGTCGAGGCGATCTATTTGTCGATCGCTCGATCAGTCTTTGGTGATTCAAAGGGTGGCAGGCCAGCGAAGCCGCGACCAGCGGTCCACGTCATCGTTGCAAATTCTGCAGGCCATGCGCGCGTGTTCGAATGTTCGCGTAGTTCCGGTTCGCTGCGTCGCATGCTGTCCACTTTGCTGACGAACGCGCGCTCGTCAAAGTGCATCAGCACCAGGCCGGCGGCGACGCCCATCGCCCACGATGGGAACACAATCCATAACGTGCGCCGCAGCGTGTGCCAGTCGGATGCATAGGCAACCGGCGCCGCAAACGGTGTGCCACACTCGGGGCAAAGCGTGCGATGTGCGTCGTATCCACACGTGGGGCAGCGGCCCGCGCGCCATCGGCGTTCCGGAATCCAGTGTTGCCAGAGTGCTTCCGGCAGATCAATCACCGCACCCATCGGTAGCACTGCAAGCGTTGCAATCAGCGTTGAAATGGCGATCACAAAGCAATCGACGGGTCCGAGTCCGAAGCCGCCGATCAACCCGCGCACCACGAGTGTCGCCAGCGTGCAATAGATGGTGATGAGCGCAATCAGCAGTATGCGCCACGTCGCAACGACGCGGCCAGGAACGGCGGGCATGTTGACCGGATCGACCGGCATATTCGCTGGAACGGCAGGCGTGTTCGCCGGGACGGCAGGCGTATCCACCGGAACGGCAGGCGTGGTCACGGATGCGCTCCGCGCGTTGGCACGGGAGTTCCCTCAAACCCATACTCGCGCCAGCGGCGGTCGACCAGTGCCGCGGTGGCGGCGTCCATGGAAACCAGCGGCGGATATTCACGAACCGGTAGATCGGCGCGACCGATGCCCGGTTCTTTGCGTGTTGCATCGAATGCAATGCGACGCGCGGCGCGGAAGGTATCGCGCGTGGGATCAGCGTTCGATGCCAGGAAGAAGAATGGCGCGCGCCAGCCGGCGGAGTGCGCTGGCTTGTTCGTATGCGCATCCGTCGTCGCTTGGTCATGTCCGTCGGCACGCACCTGCACATCCGCGTGCGCATCGAGCACAATGATGAGGTCCGCTGCACCGTCGTGCGGCGCGTGAACATCGGCCGGACCAGCGGCGTCAACGGCGGCGCGTGCGATGGCGGCGGTGATCGTTTCGCCATGATTTATAGGGTTAGATCCCTGCTCTTGAACCGCGCTGGCATGCGCAGGAAGCGTGATCGTGCACAATCGACCAGCAGCAACGTCGGGGAACTCCACCTGCGCCTTGGGTGCAAGCGCACGCACTGCAGTTTCAATCCGCGCGCGTGCGCTCGCAATTCCGCTCGCTGTCGGTTGCGCGGGATCGCCAAGCGGCACGCCGTTCCACGCCTCGCCGGTGATCTTGGTGGTGCAGTCGAAACCAAGTTTGGTACCAGCGCCGATCCACGGTGCGCTGTGATCCAGAATGTCGAGTGGCCCTTGCACGCTCACTACATCGCGCAGGAAATCACAGTGCGCAAAGAAGTGGCGCATGGCTGCGTCTTCGTCATGGATCGGTGCGTTGGCATCAAACACAAACACCATCTTGGTCCACGCCATTTGCCCTGCGCCCCACACGCTTGACATGACGCGCCTGCCTTGCAGCGGATACGCCTTATGAATGCGTACGAACGCCGCGTTGTGGAAGCAGCCGAACATCGGCAGGTGGTAGTCATCAATATCGTGAACGATGGTCTTGAGGAGCGGCAAAAACACTCGTTCGGTGGTCTTGCCTAAGTAGTAATCCTCTTGCGGCGGCAGTCCCACCACGGTGGTCGGGTAGATGGCATCGCGGCGATGCGTGATGGCGGAAACTTCTACGCGCGGATAGCGGTCGGGCAGGCTGTAGAAACCAGTGTGGTCACCAAACGGGCCTTCAAATACAGCGCCGGGGCCGAGTGGTTCGCCGCTGTCCGGATGCCAACCGATGGCGCCGCATTCAGTGCTCACCCAACCTTCGATCACGATTTCCGAATTCGCGGGCACCCACAGCGGCACGGTCTTGGCGCGGACCAGGGGTATGCCGCGCCCATGCAAGAAACCGCACATCAGTAGTTCGCTGATGCCAGGCGGCAGCGGGGCGGTGGCACCGTACGGCATGACGCTTTCGCCGCCGAGGCAGATGGCGATCGGCATGCGCTGCCCAAGTTTCTTCCAACTGCGCCAGTGCGAGGCGCCGTCGTGGTGCATGTGCCAATGCATGGCGAGCGATGTTGGCCCGAGCAACTGGCTGCGGTACATACCGATGTTGTGACTGGCGGGGCGCGCCGCATCGCGGTCATCAGCATGGATGGTGTGCATGCCGGCCAAGGTGATGTAGCGACCGGAGCCTGCGGCGGTACCAGCGGCACGCGCGTCTATTGGATATCCAACCGCAGTGGGGTTGCCATCAAGTGGCCAGCACTTGATGATGGGGAGGCGCGTGAGATCCACTTCATTGCGCTCGGTGAGTTTCACTACTTCTTGGCACGGTCCGCGGCGGACGCGCTTGGGGCCGATCTTGAGAAGTGGTGCAAACTCGCGTGCCTTGGCAAGAAATTCGCGCGCGGTGCGTGGCGGCACCGGCTTAGTGAGGCTTGCAATGCGCGCACCGATCGATGAGATTCCGCGCGGATCGGCGGCGCAGCCAAGCGCGTGTTCCATGCGGCGATA
>CALQCP020000013.1 GCA_943329105.2 Chitinophaga pinensis
CGCAGAGAGACTGCTGATGGATCGATGATTGCTCGGCTCCTCGATCGCCTCGCGCACGACAAATCCGCGCACGGCGGTGGAGCGGCTCTCACCGTCCTCATCAGAAATTCCGTAGTTGCCCATCTCTGTGGCCGTCATGGCCAAGATCTGCCCTGTATAGGAAGGATCGGTGAGCGCCTCTTGGTACCCGCACATGGCGGTGTTGAACACCACTTCGCCACCAGCGGTTGCCGCATCCGTACAAAGACCAAACGGATGGCCATGAAAGACCGTTCCGTCCTCAAGTGCGAGTCGGCAGATGGATGGTTGTTCGGGCTGAACTCGCTGGATCATGGGCGCGTGGGATTGTAACGAGTTCCGCTGCTCGTTCGCTAGTTGACGGGTTGTCCCCGCATCTGAACCACCCCTTTGCAGAGCGTCCGAGGGCAGGGTAGCCTCGCCAAACCCCCGCCCTGATGTTCGGTCCGTGCCGAATCTTGGGATGTGGGGCGATCCTTTGGGCACCCGCGCCCGAAAGAGATGTTCGGCCGATACCGCCATGTGGCGGTGCTGGCGTTTGTCGTCTAGGAGCAGTCATGCCTCGTGAAGAGATTCGATTCGTTCGTCCGCTGAACTCGCTGTTTGCGCGTTCCTCCAGTGCGCTTCAGACGACGCTAGTGGTCGGCATGTTCGGCATTACTGCCGTGATGCCCAACATGTTCACACGACATGCAACGGCAACGCCCGTCGCTCCAATACAGGATCCCAATTCAGAACCGGGCCAGGATCCCGCCGACACGCCAAGCGAAGAGCCAAGTCAGAATCCCTCCGACGAGCCCATGAACTCGGATCCTGGCGATCCTGCGGATGATCCCGCTACTGAGCCGGCTACGGAGCCAGCCGCTGAGCCAGCCGCTCCGGCACCAAAGAAGCCAGCCGCTCCGGCACCAAAGAAGCCAGCCGCTCCTGCACCAAAAAAGTCTGATGCTCCTGCACCAAAGGCTCCACCCGCGCCCGCTCCGAAAGAGCCAGAACCAACAGATCCAGAACCAACAGACCCAGCACCAACAGAGCCAGCACCAACAGACCCAGCACCAACAGAGCCAACACCAACAGAGCCAACACCAACAGAGCCAACACCTGCTGAGGCTGCACGCGGCGATGTTGAACCCGCTGCCGACGATGTCCCGCTCACGGTTGATGCCAAGCAAATCCGTGATGCTGCGCAGGGTTACATGAAGAAGGGCGCGTGGAAGGATGCCGTTTACGCATGGGCAACGCTGCTGCAATTCGTCCCCGGTGATGAAGAAGCACTCCGTGAGCGCACGCGCGCACAGTCCATGCTTGAAGGCGGCACCGTCATCGGTAGCGTCTCCAGCGATCGCGAAGTTCGCCGCCAGCAAGCCACGGCGCAATTCAGTTCGGACATGAAGCGTTCGCAGAGCCTTCTTGCACAACAGGACTACGACCAAGCCAAGCTCGCAGCCGTCACGGCACGCACTCGGCTTGACCTTGCGCGCAATGTTCTGAACGCAGCCGAATTTGAACAGATGTCCACCGACGCCGAGAAGTTGGTCGATCAAATTAGCGAAGAAGCGCGGCAGCACAAGCTGACTGTGGATCAGAAGGCCCGCACGACTCAAGGCGAGCAGAGTGCATCCTCGCAGCGCACTGAAGCGGAGAACCGCACCAAGCGCGTCAATGAAATTCTTCTCAACGTACGCAAGCTGCAAATGCAGCAGAAGTACACCGAAGCGCTGCAGGTTCTTGATAGCGCACTTGCGCTTGACCCCAACAACTCCGCAGCACTCACGCTTCGTGATGCGCTGCACACCACCGAGATGTATGTGCGCTTTGCAGAAACGCAGAAGCGTCGCTCCTACGGCTTCTCCCGCCTTGAGGACGAAGCGCTCGAGGCCACTGTGCCGCAGCGCGTGAATGTTTCCGGTCCCGGACCGCGTTCAACCAACGCGTTGGTGACCTACCCAGAGGATTGGCAGGAGCTGAGTGATCGCCGCGTTCGCGAGCCTGATTATGGCGCGAGCGGCTACCGCGAGGCAGAGGTGAATGTCCCAACGTGGAACAAGATCCAGACCACTTCTATTCCGGTGCCGTTCACTACCGGCCCCACCCTTGAGCAAGCATGCGACTACTTCAAGAATCAGACCAAGGTCGACTTCTTGATCGACTGGACGCAGTTGAAGGAAGTGGGACTTGAGCCTGATCAAACATCCGTCACCATTGATCTTGGCAGCACCAACATGGAATCGGCCATCAAGCGCGTGCTTGAGCGAGTGATCTCCAAGAACGGTGACCAGCCGCCGAGCGAGCCGCTTGCCTTTGACGTGCAGGACGGCATTGTGGTCATCACCACCAAGGCTGGCGTTCAAAAGAAGCAAGTTACTTTCGTGTACGACGTCCGCGACCTGTTGTTCCGTGCGCCCAACTTTGATAACGCCCCCCAATTCAACCTGAGTCAGTCGGTGCAAACCGGCGGTGGCGGTGGCGGTGGCGGCGGTGGCACTGGCGGCGGCGGCGGTGGCGGATTCGGCGGCGGCGGCGGCGGTGGTGGCGGTGGTGGCGGTGGCGGCGGTGGCCGCGGTGCGCCGTTCGGAACCCCCGGCGAAGCTCCAGAGCGCGGCGACCCCGCCGAACTCATCGACCAGCTCAAGCAGCTCATCTACGACCAAGTGGATGCGAACTGGCAAGAACGTGGCGAAGGTGACGACCGCATTGCCGAGTTCAATCGCAACCTGATTGTCACGGCTGCGCCTTCGGCGCACCGTGCTATCGAAGGTCTCCTCCAGCAACTGCGCGCCATTCGTGCGTTGCAGATCAATATTGAAGGCCGCGTTGTGCAGGTCTCCATGGACTGGTTTGAGCAGATCGGTATCGACTTCGACCTGTACTTCAACTCCAACGACCGTATGTGGTCGGCAGCCCGTGCGGTTGACCCAAACTTCCAGCTCCGTGACTTCTTCTATCAGAAGGGCGGACCAGGAACGTCTGGCAGTGGCGCTCAGCAGACTGGTCGTCTCAAGAACCCCGTGATCTTCGGAAACGTTGCTCAGCCTGGAGTGAATACTCCGGTTGGCGGCACTGGATTCCCAACCAATCAGGGTGATCTGCCGAACGGCTTCGGTCAGGACATCACCTACGGATCGTCGGTTCCGGTGCAGCCAGTGGGCGTGCAGAAGGGCGAAATCTCAACAGTCAACGTGCAGCAAGAAGGCTTGCCGCTCGTCAATACCCTGGCCGCTGCTGGTCTCAATCCGTTCGGTATTGCTGCTGTGGCAAACCCGGTGTTGACCACTGGTTTCACCTACCTCGACGATGTGCAGGTTGACCTGCTCATCACTGCAACGCAAGCTGACCAGCGCAACGTTGTGCTCACTGCCCCGCGCTTGACGCTTTACAACTGCCAGCGTTCGTGGATCAGTGTTGCCAAGGTGATCGCTTACGTCTCCAATCTTGTGCCCGTCACGGGTGACAACTCGGGTGCATTCTCCCCGGTCATCAGCAACCTGTACGAAGGCTTTGTGCTGGACATCGAAGCATGCATCTCTGGTGACCGCCGTTACGTCACCATGACCGTGCTCTTTGGTCTCAACCAGAACGCCAAGTTCACCCCGCAGACGGTCACCGGTGCTGCAGGTGGTGGCGGCGGTGGTGGTGGCGGCGGTGGGCGATCCTCGAACTTTGAAGGAACGATTCAGCTTCCTGAAGTCACCGGTACGCAGATTGACACCACGGTCACCGTGCCGGATAAGGGCACCATTCTGCTCGGTGGACAGCGCTTGGTGCAGGAACTTGAAGTCGAGGTCGGCGTGCCGATGCTCTCCAAGATTCCCGTGGTCAATCGCTTCTTCACCAACCGCATCACTTCGAAGACAGAAACCACGCTGCTCCTGATGATTCGCCCCGAGATCATCATCCAGCAGGAGCAGGAAGATGCACTGTTCCCGGGTCTGCGTCAGCAGATGTCCCCGGGCGCCGGATACTGAGTAGCCGGATCCGATCCTTGACACCCATCATCGGGAGCCTTCGGGCTCCCGATGTTACTTTTGTGCCGCCGCAACGCATGACAGGGGTACACTTCATTTATATGGCACAGCCGCAGCAAAGCTTTATTCGGATCGTCAAGGACCCTGAGTGCACGCTCGTGGAGTTCACTGAGAAGCACATCATTGACGAAGTGGTGATTCGCCAAATCGGCAATGAATTGACCAAGTTGGTCGATGACTCGCCGCGGCCGCGAATCGTGGTGACCTTCAAGGGCGTCGAGCATCTCTCGTCAGCTGCCTTGGGCACACTCCTCACGGTGATGAACCGAGTGAAGGCGAAGGACGGCCAATTGCGCCTCTGCGACATTAACGCGCAGATCCTGCAGATCTTCCAGATCACCAAGTTGAACAAGATTCTGCGTATCGAGAAAGACCTTGCATCCGCCAAGGCGAGCCTCGGCGGCAACAAGTGAAAGGGAGTCACTCCATGGCGCACCCCGCACCAGGACAGTCACACGATGGGCGCTTCGAGCGAAGCTGGGTATTGCTTGAGCAACGCGATTCCATCGAAGGCTTGCAGTCGGACGTCAATGATGCGCTGGCCGGCTGTGGCTATGGGGAGGCAGCATCATTTGCCATCCGCTTGGCGCTGGAAGAAGCATTGGTGAATGGTTTCCGACACGGTAACAAGGGCAACCCATCCAAGCACGTCATTGTGGAGTGCAAGATCGACCCACAAGGTGTTGAGCTGGTGGTGATTGATGAGGGTGAAGGATTTGACCCTGGTTCCGTGCCTGATCCGACCGCCGATGAGAACATCGACATTCCATCTGGTCGCGGCATCATGTTGATGCGGGCGTACATGTCCTCTGTTGAGTACCTGCACCCTGGCAATCGACTGCGGATCTTCTACAGCAATCCCAACGCCGCGTCCTGAATCGGACGGCGCATCGACGCACGTGACAGCACGTGCCCGGCGCATGCCCGCGCATCACTCATATCACTCAGCCGTGCGCGCGCGAATGCTGTCGTAGATACTGGCGAGCAGGCCAACCATTGGAAATTTGCCGCCCATCGGGCTCGGACCCATGCGTCGTAACAGGGCGTGCGGGACATGCTCCGCTGTCGGTGCCGACTCGGCATCTTCAAGTGCAGCAGTGGGGCGCCAGAAGTCCGCGATGCACTGTTCAAGCGGCGGCAGCCCTCCGTTGTCTTCTTCCACCGTCGATGCGGTGGCATGCGCTTGCGATATGCCCGACGTCTGCAGGGTGCGCTGCTCTTGGAGTCGCTCCAGGAGCAACTCACCATCAAGGCCGCGCAGCGCAAAGAGCACGACCGGGTCCACTTCAATGCGTTCGCCCATCAGGTACCCGGCAGCGGCCACATGCTTACAGGGTTGCTCCAGTCCGCAATCGCACTCGGTATGCAGTCCATCGCCGGGCGCCGGCAACAAATGCCGACCAACCACCGCGAAGCACTCCTCAATCGATTCCGGAATTTCTCCGGTGAGTAGCCGCGCCGCGTACACCGCTTCGCCGGCCATGCGCTCAATGACCTTGTCCCACTCTTCACGCGAGAGTGGCCGAACCGTGATCTTCGCCACATACGGTTTGACGCCGCGCCCTTGCACAGCGGTCTCCACGAGCCCGGGCGTGACGGTGTAGTTGGCTACCTGCCCAGCAAGCGCATATTCCATGCCGAGCATTCGAACATCCGGCGGCATGCCCACCTCGACGGCTTGCACAAACGCAGCGGCGTGCCACGGAAGCCCTTCCAAGCCAAGTTTCCTGCGGAATCGGATGCCATGGCGCACGCGGCGCGGCTGCTCCAATTTCTTCTGGGATGGTCGAATACTAAAGCCTTCGCTACTCATGCGCCGTCCTCCAGTGTGCTGCCGCGGAGCGAGAGCAGGTCACGCAGCTGCGAGGTGTTGAGCTCAGTGAGCCATTGCTCACCACTGCCGATGATCTGGCTGGCAAGCTCGGTTTTCTGTTCGATCATCTGGTCGATGCGCTCCTCAAGTGTGCCGATAGTGATCATCTTGTGAACATTCACGGTACGCAACTGACCAATGCGGAATGCACGATCGGTGGCCTGATTCTCAACGGCAGGATTCCACCACCGGTCGTAGTGGAACACATGGTTGGCAGCGGTCAGGTTGAGTCCCACGCCGCCGGCCTTGAGACTCAGGACGAAGAGTGGGCACGTTGGATCTTCGCTTTGGAACTTCTGCACCAATTGGTCGCGCTTGGCTTGTGGCGTGCCACCGTGCAAGAACAACGCTTCGATATCCAGCTCTTGCCGAATCATCTGCACCAGCAAGTGACCCATCTGCCGGTACTGCGTGAAGATCAACGCACGATCACCCGCCGCTGTCAACTCTTCCAGCATTTCCATGACGCGAAGACTCTTGCCACTGCGGGCGCTGAGCCGCGTGGCGCGCACGACATTGGAAGGCACCACAATCTTCTTCGCTGGCGGCTCGGCATGTTGTGCGCCTTCCGCCATATCTTCCTCGGATGGCTCGGCCACCGGAGCATTGGATGGCATGCCCTCGCGCAGGAAGTGCGCAGGATGATTGCAGATCTGCTTGAGCTTGACCAACGCGCTGAGCACCAGTCCACGACGGCGAATACCTTCGGCCTGATCGACACGCTTGAGCATGTCGTTGACCACTTGCTCGTACAGCGAGGCCTGTTCGGGCGTGAGCGGAATCTGCTGCCGCGTTTCCACCAACGGCGGAAGATCACTGATGACTTTGGGGTCAGTCTTGAGACGGCGCAGAATGAAAGGTCGAACCAGCAGCCTGAGCCGCTCGGCTTGCCGCTTGTCGCGATGGCGTTCCACTGGCAACGCAAAGCGTTTGCGGAAATCGTTCTGAGTTCCCAGGTATCCGGGGCAGCAGAATTCCATGATCGACCACAGTTCGCTGAGTCGGTTCTCCACCGGCGTACCGGTGAGGGCCACGCGGAACTTGGTGCGCAGCGCGCGAATAGCGGCGGTCTGTTTGGTGGGTGGGTTCTTAATGTGCTGCGCTTCGTCAAGTACCACGCGACGCCATTCCACCTCATTGAGGAGGTCCTTGTCGCGCGTCACCAGGGCATAGGTACTCACCACCACATCGACTCGTTGCGTCAGTTGCACGAAGCGCTCGCCTTGGGGGCGTTCCAGTCCGTGATGCACATGCACCACCAACTCTGGCGCAAAGCGGAGAAGTTCACGGTGCCAGTTACCCAGCACGCTCATGGGCGCCACCAACAGTGTTGGCCCAACGCGTTCGCCCTCTGGGGCTGCTTGTCGTTCAGCTTGCAACAGGGCGATCAATTGGATGGTCTTACCGAGACCCATGTCGTCGGCGAGGCATGCGCCCATTCCATAGCGCTCCAAGAACGCTAGCCAACTGACGCCGGCGCGCTGGTACGGACGGAGGGTGCCTTGGAATCGTTCCGGCTGCTCCAAGAGCGGCATCTTCTCAATCGAGTCATCGGGCCCGAAGATTTCCGCTACCCATCCCTTGGTGTCGACGCCAATCACCGGCAGACCACCGTCGGAAGCATCAAGATGCGCCATGCGCAGGGCTTCCACCAGGGTTGCTTGGCCGTTGGCATTCTGCTTCAAGAACTTGACGCCACGCTCCAGATCTTCCGGACGGATTTCCACCCAGCGACCGTTGATGCGCACCAGTGGCACGCCCTTCTTGGCGAGCGCCTGGAATTCCTCAAGGGTGAGTGGCGTATCTCCCAGTGCAATTTGCCAGCTGTAATTGACCAAACTGTGCAAGCCCACTCCGCCGTTCGACTTGCCGCCTTCGCCACCTTCGCTCGGGGACGGTTCGCTATCGATGAGGAGGCGTGCGCCCACGCGGTTGGCGGTCTGGCCCCACCAATCCGGCGCTAACACTTCAAAGCCAGCCTCTTGCAGTACCGACTTAAAGTCACGGAGGAATTGATATGCCTCGGTGGTCTTGAGCTCCATACCCGTGGGGGCGCCTTCGTCAAGACTCTCTTCAATCTTTGGATACAGGCGACTGGCTCGGCCAAGTTCGCCCAAGAGCATGTCACAGAGTTGTTGTGTTTCTTGCGGTGAATGACCGCGACCGTTGCGACCACCCACAGCGCGGCTCCACAGTGACTCCGCATCGACCACAATCGGTGGGCTGTCGTTGGAAACCAGCGAGAACACCAATTGCCACGGGTGATCATCTTCGTGACCATCGGGCCCGGCTAACAGTTCTGCTGGCGGCTCCAGAAGTTGCAGGAGCAGGCGCATCTCTCGGCCCTCGCCGATGTCTTCCAGGTTGGCAATCCATTGCCGAGCCGTGCGCACAATGCTTGAATCCACAGCGGAAGGCTGGCGCACCGCAACTTCTGCGCTCAAGAGTCCGGTGAGCCAGGCGACATGCGGGTCGCGGTCCGGGTCGCGGCCATCGAGCGCTTCGGAGTAATTCTCCAACTCCATGATGTCGCGGACGCTGGAGTCAACGAACGCACCCATGGATTGTTCGAGCAGCGTGGTGGCCGCGCCAGCTCCTTCTGCAGCACGCACCAATGCTGGGGCGCCGCGGACTAATGCAGTGAATTTGCTGTGGTTTGGCGCATCCTGCAACCATGGACGCCACGCGGCAAACATGGAGCCGTTGCGTTCCTGCACCACGGTTGGAATGACACGTTGATCGTTGATCAGGTGCTGCGTGAACTGCGAAACAGCGTTCCACCATCGGGCGTCATGTCCCCAGGCAACGGTGTCGTCGGTCGATTCAGTGTCGAGTACGCGCAACAGTGCGAACGCAGTGCGCGGATCAAGCGCCACCGCCGGAACTTCGATGGGTGCAAGCGTCTCTTCTGGTTCAGCTGAAAAACCAGCTACTTCATCGCAGGCACTCAGGCGATCACTTGGAAGTGGCAGTTGTCCGATCGCAGTGTCGGAGTGCGGCAACAGCAGCATGAGCGAACTGTCGGTGAGTGAACCCTCCGCTGCGATGCGGGCATCGTCGCCGCTTGCGGTACGCGCGTGCTCAAGTGCGGGTGCCAGCGCTGCGCGCAATTCCGCGATGGTGGCGGCGTACGGGTGCGTCCCGGTTGCGATGGCGGTGTCACGCGCAGTGATGAATCGTTGGGAATGCTCGCCCCAGACGCGCAACGATCCGTGAGACCAGTTCAGGTGAAGTACAAACATCCGTGTTCCGATCGGCCCGTAGGTGGCGGGGCGCAAGGCGTGAGCGTGTGACGTGGGGGGTGACGGTGCTGGCGAAGTGCAGTGATTGCGCTGGGATTCGAACCCAGGACCTAGCGGTTAAAAGCCGCTTGCTCTACCAACTGAGCTACGCAACCATGGTGGTGAAATTGAGGGAGAAGGGGGCGCTCAGGAAGGGGAGCGATTGTAGGGAAGTTCGGGCAACACTGATGCGGCGTCGATTTACGTCCAATAACCACTTGGGGACCCCGTGGAATCGGCCATTTTTGCCGGAAATGATATTTGGTCATCCACTTGATCAAGGTGTGCGTAACAGTTCTGGACAACAGGTTCCCGGAATCGAACAATCCATCTGAGGAACGTCCGGATTTCGGTGTCTTTAACACGGGTTGGCTTCAGATTGCAGCGGCGTGTCTCCGATAAGAAGAATGGACAGCAGATTCCGAACTGAGCAACACAGCACCGCGCAACAGACCGCGCGATTATGGAGGCGAAGGGCCATGAACGACACAACAACACTTGCACTTATCCAAAACTTCCTCAGTTACCTCACCGACGAGCGTCACTTCAGCCCGTATACGGGCCGTTGTTACGGGCTCGACCTTCGCCAGTTCGTCGACTTCATCGAGACGAAGGCTGGCGTGAAGGTGGACCTTGAGAAGGAGCGAAAGGCGCTTGACGCCAAGAGCACTTCATCGGACACGATTACTGGTCGTGTGCTGAAGTGCGAAGTGGAGTTGATCCGCGAGTTCCTCTCCAAGCTCGGCGAGCAGAAGTATTCCGCGGCCACCATGGCTCGCAAGATCGCCACGCTGCGCAGTTTCCATAAATGGATGGAACGCAAGGGTCTTGCTCCAACGAATCCAATGGTCTTGATTCGTACGCCGAAGCAGGCCAAGCGACTTCCAAAGGCTATCTCTGTGGAGCAGATTGAGCGATTGCTTTCTGCGCCCGATGACACCGACATTCTGGGAGCGCGCGACCGCGCGATTCTGGAGACCTTGTATTCCACTGGTATCCGAGTTTCTGAAGTTGTTGCAATCAACCGTGGCGACCTCAACGACACCGGCGAAGAAATCATCATTCGCGGTAAGGGTCGGCGCGAGCGACGTGTTCCGCTGGGAAGTCATGCGCTGAAGGCGTTGCGCCACTACTTGGCGATGGTCGATGCCGACTTGCAGGGTCGTGGAAAGCGTATGAACCCTGAAGAATCGCTGTTTGTCAACAAGAACGGCGGGCGGCTTTCCAGTCGCTCGGTGCGCCGTAAGGTTGCCAAGTACTTGGTGGAAGCGAATCTTGATCCGGATATCTCACCGCACACCATTCGTCACAGTTTCGCTACGCATCTCTTGGACAACGGTGCCGACTTGCGCGCCGTCCAGGAGTTGTTGGGCCATCAGTCGCTGAGTTCAACGCAGGTGTACACCCACTTGACCAGCGGTCGCATGCGCGATGGATATGACAAGGCGCACCCGCGCGCTGAAGCAAGCTGACGTTCACCATCACATCATCACCAATCGCACGTGACGCGGTCCTCTCCGAAGTGTGAGTGCCGCGTTCGTCGTTTTTGGAGTTGGATTTGATTCAAACGGGGGGTTCCCGAGCATCAACTCCCGAATCATGAACGCTCCAAGATGGGCTTTCAAAAATGAACTCGGGGACGCGGCTCCCACGCCTGAGGCCGCATCCCCGAGATTCGCCGTTGCGGAAACCGCAACGGTTGGGCGTCAGTGTCCGAAGCCGACGCCCACCCTTTTCTGAACTCTGAGCAAAGAGCGGCAAAGCCGCTCCAGCACTCCGCCCCGAGTTTTCGGTACACGAACACATGTCCGTTCGTGCACCTCGAGGCGTGGTCGAGTCGCGGCCAAAGGGTTTGAGGCCGCGGAATTCCAGATTGTCACCTTTTCATACGGCACCGGTTGGCGATGAGATCGCCACCACGTACAAGTATGTTAATTATGCCACGCTTAACACGTTCTGCAAGGAAACGGTTGGTAGACAGTGCAATTGTGTTGGATTATCAGGGGCACCCCCTGTGTGGGGAGATTCCAGGGTGGAATTGCAAGAAACCAAGTGAATATTGCAGGTTCTGCTGAAAAATACCCCGTTTTCGGACCTCCCAGGAGCTGCCGACACCCGTTCGAGAAACACATCGGGCTCGTAGTATTCGGACATGGATCCAGTTGGAGACGTGATTTCGCCCGCCGGGGAGCCGCTCATCGGGGTGATCATGGGCAGCCAGTCTGACTGGGACACCATGCAGCACTCCGCTCGCACGCTCACCGCCATGGGGATTGCGCATGAGTGCCGCGTGGTCAGCGCTCATCGAACCCCTGATCAACTCTTTGAATACGCCCAAGCCGCCCGCGCGCGTGGACTCCGTGCCATCATCGCTGGTGCAGGCGGCGCGGCGCACTTGCCGGGGATGTGTGCCAGCAAGACGGCCGTGCCCGTGCTCGGCGTACCGGTTTCTACCAAGACGCTCAATGGCCTCGACAGTTTGCTTTCGATCGTGCAGATGCCCGCGGGTATTCCCGTGGCTACCTTTGCGATCGGCCAAGCGGGGGCAACCAACGCCGCGCTCTTTGCAGCATCGATGATTGCGGCGCATGACCCAGTGGTGCGTGAACAACTGGACGCATTTCGTGGAGCGCAAACCGCCAAAGTCATGGCGCAACCTGATCCGCGTATTGGCTTGATGCCGGGCGGGCATAGCTGATGTTGGTGGGCGTTGTTGGCGGTGGTCAACTGGGCAGGATGCTGGCACTTGCTGGCATTCCGCTGGGGCATTCTTTTCGCTTCCTTGACCCGGATCCGCAGTGCCCAGCATCCGCGGTTGGTGAATTGATCGTTGGTGCGTATGACAATCATGCTGCGGTGGCGCGCTTTGTTGCCGGGCTCGATGTTGCTACGTTCGAGTTTGAGAATGTGCCCGTCAGCACCATGAGTGCGATTGCGGAGCGCGTTCCAACTGCGCCAGGGGTGCGGAGTTTGGCAATTGCGCAAGACCGAATTTCTGAGAAGGAGTTCTTTCAATTGTGCGGCATTGCTGTGCAGCCGTTTGCGGCTGTGAATACGGAAGCGGAATTGGCGGCAGCATGCGGACGGATTGGCGTTCCGGCAGTGCTGAAATCACGGCGCCTTGGGTATGACGGCAAGGGTCAGTACGTGGTGCGTTCGCCGCGTGACTTTGCCGCCGCATGGGCCGCGGTGGGTGGAGCGCCGGCAATCTATGAGGCGTTCGTTGACTTTACTGCTGAGATAAGTGTCATTGCCGTGCGCTCTCGTGATGGTGACGTGCGAACCTGGGCACTGAATAAGAATGAACACCACGCGGGAATTCTGCGGCAAACTATTGCGCCAGCACCGGGCATGGCTGCGGATATTTGCCTCGCGGCAGAGCATGCCGTGCGCGCGGCGATGGATGCGCTTGGGCATGTTGGGGTATTGACGATCGAATTCTTTGTGACCACGGACGGGTTGATTGCCAATGAGATGGCGCCGCGGGTTCACAACTCTGGCCACTGGACCATTGATGGTGCGGTCACCAGTCAGTTTGAGAACCATGTGCGCGCCGTCACGGATGAACCGCTTGGATCAACCGATGCACGTGGATTCACTGGAATGATCAACATCATTGGTGCGATGCCCGATCGTGGCGATCTACTCTCGGTACCCGGGGCGCGTTTGCACGACTATGGAAAGACGCCTCGCCCGGGACGAAAGTTGGCGCATGTGAATGTGTGTGCGGGCGACGAGCGAATCCGTGCCGCGCAAATGCGCGTGCTGGAGGACTTGGTCCGGCGCGCCACGCAGAATGCCTCGGCGGGGGCTGCTGCGGAAGCCGAAAATGCCTGAAATTGTTGGGACGATTGCCGTGAGGAAGTACTTGTTGCACCGCTCCCTGCGATGATGCGCGCTCATGAGATTCACCACGATTCGCCTCCCGGACGGCCCTTCGCTGATGCGCGCGCTGGCGCAGCACGTGTGGTCATCAACCACCGCCCGCGATGGGATTGTGGATCTGTCCGACGCGCTGGTGATGGTTCCGGCGTCGCGGGCCAGCCGCGCGTTTGAGCATCATCTGATTGCACTTGCGCGCGAGGCGGGACATGCATTTGTCTCGCCGCGTGTGGTGACCCCCGCGGGGCTGGCTTCGCGATTTGTGGTTCCCACCGCCAACATACTTGGTTCGATGGGCATTCAGTTGGCATGGCGACATGCGATCATCAGCGCCGAAGCGCGCGTGATATCCGCATTGTCGCCAGGTGGAATGGACGCCATTCCGGGCGAGCCGCTGGAGCCTGCCAGCATTGATGCGCTTGCGGCTCGTATCGCCACACTGCACCGTGATGTCACCAGTGCGTGTACGGACTTCGTCAGCGTGGCCGCGGAACTGCGCGCCACCATGCCGGAGTTGGACCTTGATCGGTGGGAAGCATTGCTGGCGCTTGAGAAGGGTTGGCGCAAGGCGCTTGAGCGCGAGCAGGCAATTGATGAGCCGACGGCCACACGCCTCGCTTCCAGCACTGGTGCCTTGCACGCGGGCGGAATTGCTCGCATCTATGTGCTACTTGCTGATCCGGAACGGATTCAGCGGGAACTACTGGGTGCGCTGGCTGCGCGCGACATCGCTGTTTCGGTGCTGGTGCACGGAACGCATGCAGAGTTGCCAGCACCACTCGATGAAGATGGATTTCCTGAACACGCAGCGTGGGCGCGTGCTGCAGTGGTGGTGCCGCAAGACATCATCATGCTTGCAGATACACCTGCTGATCAGGCAGCGGCGGTGCTGGACGCGCTGAGTGCGATGCCGACGCCGCGGCGGAGTTGTGACATGGCGGTGTCAGTCCCCGACGAGGGAGTTGCGGCGCAGGTTGCTTCGCTGCTTCCTTCATGTGGTGTGGCAGTGAACGCGTTGCCGTCACGGACGGCGGCGGATGGTCCACTGGGAATGTTGCTTTCGGTGCTGGCGGACTACTTGCAAGTGCGCTCGTGCGAAACGCTCGGTGCATTGGTCCGCCATCCAGAAATGGAATCGTGGTTGGTGCGCCAAGGGTGCGTTCGACCAGTGGCGAGTGTTTCGGAATTTGCGGTTTCCAGCGGAGCGGACATCCTGCCGGATCGCATTGACTTTGGTAATGGCTTGCATAGTCGTGTCACTACGACGGTTGCACATATTGATGCGTTGCTGGACGCGCTTCGGAAATCAAAGTCGGTACTCCAGACGATTGCTGCGCTGCGAGAGGTGCTCGGAGCGGTAGCCGCGGATGCGTCGTTGGTCGGTCGGGAATCTGCCAAGGCTTTCCATACAGCAGCCGAAGAGCTGCTGGTGGTGCCAACGCGATTCACGGACGGCCTCATGGCTGCGCAAGTATTGGTGTTGATTGGCGAGGCAATGGCAGCGTCCATGCTTGCCACGGAAGGTACTGATGACGGAGTGGAGTTGATGCAATGGCTTGATGCTGGCATTGACGATGCGCCAAACATGGTCTTGACGGGGATGAACGACGGCATTGTTCCGGGTGGAATGGAAGTTGATCCGTGGCTCCCGGATTCGGTGCGAGCGCGACTTGGCATGCCGTGCGCTATGCGACGTCAGGCGCGCGATGCGTGGATTCTCCACGCGCTGATTTCGCGAAAGCGATTCATTCGCCTAGTGACCGGCCGAACGCAGATGGCGGGCGATCCGCTGCAGCCTTCGCGTTTACTGCTGGGGCTGCAGGGTGAGGAGCTCGCGCGGCGTATGGCTTGGATGGGCGATCCGAAATCGCCGCGATCATCGGCGACGCGCTGGGCAGCGGTAGCGGCATTGGAAGGGCAATTTTCAGTGAATGTGCTGCCAGCAGGTCCCAGCAAGTTTGTGTCGGTCAGTGTGACGGCGTTTCGCGATTTCTTGAAATGCCCAACGCTCTTCCAATTGAAACGAGATCCGCGACTGCTGCTTGACGGTGCTGACGATGGGGCTGTGGAGCTTGATTCCATGGGATTTGGAAACTTGGTGCATGCTGCGCTGCAGGCGTGGGGCCGCGATGAAGCGCAGCGCACCGCAGCTGGTGAACTCGCAACGATTGACGCCGCACTGATCGAGCAGCGCGTGCATGCAGCGCTTGATGAAATGCGCGATCGCGATTATCCAAAGTCAATCCGTGGTGCATACGTGGTGCAGTTTGCACTTGCGCGTGAGCGGCTTACGGCGTTTGCCCATGTGCAGGCGGCGTGGGCGGCCGATGGTTGGCAGGTGGTGCATTCGGAGCTTTCATTTGCCACGCGACCGCGCGACGAGTTTGGCCGACCAGCGCC
Source organism: Chitinophaga pinensis (assembly GCA_943329105.2). Taxonomy (GTDB): domain Bacteria; phylum Planctomycetota; class Phycisphaerae; order Phycisphaerales; family SM1A02; genus UBA966. The sequence goes on from CALQCP020000013.1 coordinate 15,480, forward strand.
AGTGATTGGTGATACGGGTCTGCTATTGCAGGGCCGTATCGATCGCGTGGATGTACATCCGGATCGTGGATTTGCAGCGCTGGACTACAAGACGTCGGCGAAGCCCAACGATCCGGAAGGCGAGCATCGCAAGCCCAAGGGTCGCTGGGTGGATTTGCAATTGCCGCTCTATGCGGTGTTGCTTCGTTCCATTGGAATCACTGTTCCGCCCACGAATCTCGGCTACTTTGCGCTTCCATCCAACCCCGCTGACACGGCGGTGCTGCTTGCTGGCAAGTGGGATGACGCGTTCCTTGGCGAAGCAGAGGCTGAGGCAACGCGTATTGCACGGCTGATTGTTGCCGGGCAATTCATACGCGATCCGGACTATGAGCCAGACGCAGATGATCCGTTGGCGCCCGTGTACGGAGTCGGCATGCGTGGGTTACGCGGGGAGGTACTGTCATGATTACTCGATCCGTTGTCATTGCCAACGCGGGCAGTGGCAAGACCTACTTGCTTGCCAATCGACTGATCCGATGGATGATTGAGGAGCGACGCGCTACCAACACAGCGTCGCCGGATCGAATGTTGGCGGTGACATTTACTCGCAAGGCAGCGGGGGAGATCTTGGAGCGAGTGCTTCGGCACCTCGCACTTGGCAGCCTTGATGCTGCGAAGCGTGAGGAATTTTCGACTGCTTCGCAGATTGGCCCCGCTTCGGCGGAGGAATATTCGGCCGTGCTACGCGAGGTGGTCGACGCGCTGCACCGGATGTCGATTTCCACCATCGATGGATTCTTTATGCAAATGGCGGGCGCCTTTGGCCCGGAGCTGGGACTGCCGGAAGGGTGGCGCATTGCTGAAGACGATGAGCAACGGGCCATGCGCATGGACGCGATCGGCGCGGTCATTGCTGCTGACCCCATGCGAGCGGTTGATCTGGCGCGACAGATGTCCGATGGCGAGCCGAAAGTGGAAATTCAAGCTGGAATTGACGCGGCACTGGGTGGTGCGTTCACCATTTGGGATCGATGTGCACTGGGCAATGACCCTGGTAAGCCGTGGTTGGCGTTGGCATCGGACAATGTGCAGCTGTTCCCCAAGGCGCGCCGCTGCGATGCGGCGGCGCGTGCGGCGGTCATTGACGCCATGCGTGACGCCGCCGTTCCACTGACCAAGGGTGGGACCCCCAACAAGCATTGGACGAACGCCATTCCGCGTGTCATTCGCTTGGCAGAAGATGGCCATTGGTTTGACTTGTTGAAGGACTCGTTGGTGAGCGCATTGCGTGACACTGGGGTATTCAGCAGCGTTGCGCCGGAACCAGCATTTGCACGCGGGCTTGAGAAACTGGTCGGCCACGCATGTGCCGAGGTGCAGGATGTCATTCGCGCACGTTTGCGGGCAACCGAAGAACTCGTCCATAGTGTTGATCGCGAGTTGGTCCGCATGCGCCGCGCTGAAGGTGCATATGGATTTCAGGACATCACCACACTGATTGCCCGCGCCCATTGCCTCGGCGGTGAAGGAACTGAAGCGATGCGCGAGCGCCTGGACCGCGCGATCCGCGATTTAGCACTTGATGAGTTTCAAGACACGTCGCCCGCGCAGTGGACGGCATTGGTGCCACTCATTGATGAGATCATGGCAACCGGTGGTCGACGCTTCTTAGTGGTGGGTGACCCAAAACAGTCAATTTATGCGTGGCGCGGAGGCACTCCGGAACTGCTCGCTCAAGTGGGTTCACGCCCGGGTCTTGAGAAGGACGCATCGCTCAACACCAGCTTCCGTTCGAGTCCGGTGATTCTTGGCTTTGTGAATACGGTGTTTGGCGATATCGCGGGTTTGGTCAGCGGCACCCCGCTTGCCGCGAGTACCCCAGACGCGGAGCGGACCTTCACTGATGCCGGATTGGCGGCACCGCGGGATGTTGACCGCAGCCCACTCTTGCGTGCACTTGCTGGGTGGACATTTGTGGAGCATCTGGCCGCGGAGCGCAATGAGCATATGCCTGGATTCGTTCGAGCATTCCGTGCGGCTGGCCAAAGTGCCGATGCAATCGCTGCCACCGTTGCATCCATTGTTGCTGATCGCCATGCGCGTCGACCGGATGCAACCATCGCTGTGCTGGTCAGCAAGAACGATGAGATCACTGCGTGCGTTGCTGCGCTTCGGCGCGCTGGCGTGGCAGCGAGCGACGAAGGGCGATCGCAATTACTTGACTCACCAGCGGTCACCGCCATCATGGCCATGCTGCGGCTTGCAGATCAGCCCGATGATCGTGCTTCGCATTGGATCGTGAGTCGTGAGCCAGTTGCTTCGATCTTTGGTTGCGCCCCCATGGAGACGTTTGCGGGCGGTGCCGCGCAGCGAACGGAAGCGGATCGCATTTCTGCGCACGTGCGTCGTGCCTTGCATGCGGAGGGCTTGCCGGCGTGGATTGATCGGACCATCGATCGATTCCGGTCCGTCTGTTCTGCTCGTGATATGCAGCGATTACATCAACTTTCTGTCATGGCTCATGATGCCGACCGAGCAGATGTTGCGCGGCCAGGTCACTTTGTCAGCAGTGTTGAATCGCGTGGCGTCCGCGCTGCGGCCGGGGAGCGCGTTCGGGTGATGACTATCCACGCGAGTAAGGGGCTGGAGTTTGATGAGGTGGTGCTGGGCAGTCTTGATCGCACCATGGGATCGGTTGATGGTGGTGCTGGCAATTGGTCGGTACTTGCACCGGATCCAACCAAGCCGCCGATCGCTGTTGCGCCGGTATTGGCAAGTGCCATCATGGAGTATTCGCCGCTCTTGGAGGCGTTCCGCCGTGAGGCACAGGTGGGGCGCATCTTTGATGACGTATCGGGCTTCTACGTGGGCGTGACCCGTGCGCGTGAGGCGTTGCACTTGGTGTGCGCGCCGCCGACGGCGGTGGACACCCTGCGGCTCAGCGGTACCCGGATCTTGCGCATGGCGTTCCCGGAATTTGAGACAGGGCTTCTTGCAACCAAAGTAGTCAACGAACGCTTCTGGGAGTGCGGCGTGGATGCGCTGCCGAGTGAAGGCAGTCCGTTGCCCGCGAACAATGTGGAAGTGGCGGGACTGACGTCGACGCTGACGCGGACACCGGCGCCGATGTCGGCGCCGATGTCGGCGTCAATACCGGCGCCAATGCCGGCCCCGGTGGTGGAGCGCATTGCGCGGCCCGATGCGCGCGGTGGCGTGGCGCCGAGCTCGCATGAGCGGCTTGGTGCTGGTGGTGTTCCGCTGTTTACGGCGGAGTTCACGGGTGCGGATGACGGCGCGCGCGGTTCGCTGGCGCACGCGTGGTTCGAGCACGTGGAATGGCTGAATTCTGCGGGGATTGATGCAGCATCGGAACCACAGGTGTTGCGCGCAGTGGCAGTGGAGATTGGTCGACCGGTCGATTCCGCATTGCGCGAATCGGTGCGCGCGTTGGTCATGGCCGCCGCGCAGGGACCGATTGGTGAGTGCTTGCGTCCAGCGCGGTATGCATCGTGGAAGTGCGACACACTGCAGGTACGAAGTGAAATGCCATTCGTGGTGCAGATTGACGGACGCACGCAGCGCGGTCGAATGGACCGAGTGGTACTGGGCATGCGCGCGGGGTGCGTGATTCGTGCGGAGGTGGTGGACTGGAAGACTGGTGCGCGTGACCTACAGGGCGCGGAGTTCCAAGAGCGAATCGCTCCGTATCAGTTGCAAATGAATGGATATCGCCGTGCGCTTGCAGCAATGTTTGAAATTGCACCAGAATCAGTCAGCGCCGTGCTGGCGTTCGTTGATCGGGGTGAGATCCGCGAAGCGTGAATACGAACGGCTGTGCAACGCGCGTCTCTTTAGTAACTGATCGTCACAAATACGCCCAAGAGTGCGTTGGGATCAACCGTGGCAGTGCGTGCGTTGGAACCGTTTGATGCTTCGATCTGCAGTTGCTCATAGAACGTTGTTCCCACCAGCATGTCCAAGCGACAGGTTGGAGTGAAGTCGTAGCCAACGCTTACAAATGCGGCCCAGCTTTCATCTTCGCCGACACCGTTATCGATGGTCGGGTCGTTGTTGGTTCCGAGGCGGAATCGGCGTAATTGCCAGCCAATTCCGAAGGCAACATCCATTTTGGATCCTTCGGGTTCCCACGCGACATCGACGCCAACGAATGGACTTGCTGGCGGCCTGCGGATGGTGGAAAGCAACCAATCGTCGGCAAAGTGCCAGTGCAACACGGGGATGGGAATGATGATCGGGTCGTTCTCGATTTGCGTCACGCCGAGGACGCCGATGCCGAGCATCATGTTGGCCGTGGGAGTCCAAGCAATGCTGCCGATTCCGCCGCCGTACAGGCTGTCTCCAGCATCCGCATCCGATTCACCCGCGATCGCAAAGATGCCGCCGAGCGAAGCCGTCCAACCATCGGCCACTTTGAAGCTGCCGCGCGCCTGCAGTCCGAACAGGTTCACGCTGCCGAACGGATCAGCGACGCCCAGTTCAGAGACGCCGCTCCAGTGGTACCAATCAAACTCATAGCCCATCGCGACGGTGACGTTGAGGTCATTGGAGCTGTACACCCGCGCGGAATAGCTTCCGTAGAAACGATCGGCGCCCATGCTGGCGTCATCACCGATGTCGGCACTGAACTGATGGATGTATCCAGCGCCAGCCGAGTGCACGGGCTGCTCATCACCGCGCTGAGTCACCACTGGTAACGGGGCGGTGGCATCGGCGGTGGCGGGGGGCACGGGTGCGGCTGGCGCAACCGGCGCAACTGTTGCTGGTGGCGTAGTGGTTGCGGCTGGAGTTGCAGTTGGGGTTGCGGCCGGCGCTGCGGCAGGAGTTGCCGGAGGCGTCGCAGCGGGCGCTGGCGTTGGCGCCGCCTTTGCGGTTGCTGGTGGCGCGGCGGCGGGCGCGGGTGTCCGCGGTTCAGCCGAGTTCGGTGGCGCCAACGAAGGATCTTGGCACCAGGCCGGGGATGTTGCCGAAAGTCCGATCAACAGGGTGACGGCAGCAATGCTTGGATTGCAGATTCGGGTGGCGAAGGCGTCGCTGAGCATGGTCGCATCGTAAGTTCCCCCCGGATTGCTGCATGTGGGTGGCGGAGTCGTTGATTTGGCAGCGAGATCTGCCCGGACAGGTGCATGTTGCGCGCCCCGATCGCCGATGTAGCCCCCGGACGCGGACTATGATTCCTGTCCCCCGCGGATTCCCTCGGGTTCCATATTGAGGATCGCATGCAACTGAACCTCCCGACCGGCCACTACCCAAACGGCATCCATGGCGGAATGATGGCTACACCGAACACGCTGGCAGCAGCTGGTATCGGTCGAGACATGATTCGCCCCGAGACCCTCGCTAGCACTTCCTACCAGCGCACCCGCGAGATGACCATCGATGAACTCCTCCTGGAGAATCGGGTGGTCTTCCTCATTGGCGAAATCAACCACGCCTCCGCGGCGCGCGTGATGATGCAAATGCTGTATCTGGAAAGCCAGAAGCGTGGTCAAGACATCAACTTCTATATCAATAGCCCCGGCGGGGCTGTGGATGACACCCTGGCCATCTACGACACCATGCAGTTCATCTCCAGTGAGGTGGGCACCTATTGCATCGGTCGTGCATATTCCGGCGGAGCGGTGCTCTTGGCCGTGGGTCAGAAGGGCAAGCGCATCATTCTGCCGCACGCCAAGGTGATGATTCACCAGCCGCACGGCGGCGTGTACGGCCAGACCTCGGACATCCAGATCCAGGCCGAGATGATCCTCAAGATGAAGCGCCAGTTGAACGAAATCCTTGCCAAGCACACGGGTCAGCCCGTGGAAACGGTCACCAAGGATGCCGAGCGCGATAAGTATTTCAATGCCGAAGAGGCCAAGGCTTACGGTCTTGTTGACGATGTGGCCACCTTCCCAGAGAAGGGCAAGCGTTGACGCGAGCGGAGTTGCTCAACTTGATGTCTGCCATGCCCATGGTGGCTAGCCCGATTTCGTCGAGCGCGCAGTCGCTCGCTGATATCTGGTCGATTTCGTCCGATTCAGCGGCGCCGGGTGCTGATCCGCGCCGTGACGAAGATGATGACGATGAGCCACGTTGGATTTCGGTTCCGCTGGTGGTGGACAAGCGCGGCAAGAGTGAAGAGTTGGTTGACCTCTACAGCCGTTTGCTGCGTGATCGGGTGATCTTTGTTGGCGCGCCGATTTCTCGCCCGCTTGCACAGGTAGTCACCGCGCAACTCTTGTTCCTGTGGAACGAAGATCCGACTGCCGAGATCAGCATGTACATCAATAGTCCGGGCGGATCAATTTCCGATGGCCTTGCCATCATTGACACCATGCGATCGGTGACGTGCCCGATCGCCACCTACATCGTTGGTCAAGCCGCCAGCATGGCGAGCGTGATCGCCTGTTGTGGAGCCAAGGGTCATCGCTTTGCTCTGCGCCACGCAGAGAACTTGGTGCACCAAGGTCGCATCGGTGGATTTGAAGGACAGGCAACTGACCTGGAGATCTTTGCGCGGCAAATGCAGCGTATTGAAGATGTCTGCAACAACCTCTATGCCGAGGCCACTGGCCACTCCATGGAGAAGATCGCCGCCGATTGCGAGCGTGACCTGTGGCTGAATGCCCAAGAAATGCTTGAGTACGGACTCATTGACCGAATCATCGAACGCATGCCTGTGGCGCCGCATCCGGCGCAATGAGATAGGAACACGAACACCATGACACTGATCCCCATCGTCATCGAAAAGACTGGTCGCGGCGAGCGCGCCTACGACATCTACAGCCGTCTGCTGAACGACCGCATCATCTTCCTAGGCGGCGGCGTCTCGGACACGATGGCCAACCTGGTGGTCGCGCAGCTTCTGTTCCTTGCCAACGAGGACCCGAAGGCGGAGATCAGTATGTACGTCAACAGCCCGGGTGGCAGCGTGAGTGCTGGACTTGGCATTGTTGACACCATGCGATTTGTGCCGTGCCCAGTAGCGACGTACATCATTGGTCAGGCTGCCAGCATGGGTAGTGTGATCGCTTGCAGCGGCACCAAGGGTCGTCGCTTCGCGCTGCCGCACGCTGAGAATCTGATGCACCAGCCGTTGATTGGTGGAGTGATTGAAGGTCAGGCGACGGATCTTGAGATTCACGCCAAGCACATCCTGCGCTTGCGCGACAAGCTGTACTCCCTGTACAGCGACAACACCGGCCAGACGCGGGAGACGATTCACAACGATTGCGATCGCGACAAGTGGCTGAATGCGCCAGAAATGCTGGCGTATGGACTGATCGACAAGGTCCTCGATCGATTGCCTGGCAAGTAAATTCATTCGTATCTGAGATATCAGTAAACATCGCCCGCGCCGTCATTGACGGCGCGGGCGATTCATTTTGAAACACGTGAAGTACGCGACCGATGACAGCACCGTGCATTTCGCAGCCACGCCCTTAGCGGCGACTGCGGCGATGCAGCATCGTCAATGCAAACAGGGCCAATCCAGGTGCGGGCACTGATTGCGGCGCATCGCCAGAGCCGAACACCCACGCATCGGCACTGCCGTTACTGAGGATGCGGTCGCTGGCGCCAAACATGGCCATCTCCCAGGCGCCGTCCACTTTCGTCCAGTAGTGCCAGTAGTTTTCGATTGGCCACAGATCGCCGTTGCCGTATTGGTAGTCAGTACCAAGACCGATGCCGGTGACGAAATTGCCAAAGGAGAACGTGTCGTACGTCAGTGCGGCACCGCTGATTGAGGAAGTGCTCAATTGCAGCGCAGCGAACCCGTTCATTGGCGTGTCCCAGCGAAG
>CALQCP020000014.1 GCA_943329105.2 Chitinophaga pinensis
ATTGGTGCCACACAAGGCGTCATTACCACGCAACCCACCAGCACCACCTAACCCAACAGTCCCGCACAACCGTAGGATGTCAAGCATGCTCGCGTGGATCCCATTTCTGCAACCCGCCCCGAATGTTTCCACTTACTGGTGGGCACTGGTGTTTCCACTTTCGATAGGTGTCAGCATGGCTTGGCGTGCTGTGCGACAGAAAGATCTGCATGGCTACTGGCCATCAGTTGCCCGGATGTCCGCACAGATTGTTGTTGGCATGCTGTCGCTCTTCATTGGACTCGCGATCATCATTCGCGTGATCATGCCATTGATGCCGGTCGACTGACGCGCCGCGCTTTCAACCACGCGATCACTTCAAGTATCAACCACCACGGCAGGGCCAGTACCACGGCGTCAAAGAGCGCTTGTGGAAGCATGAGCTGGCGCGAAGCGTGTGGGTCATCACCCAGAACTCGCCGAACCGCTTCCTTTGGGCTTTCACCACTGGTATCCCGTTCTGCCGGTGGCGGGAAACCCTCATCGCTTCGATCGGCGCGCCATGTAGCAGTAATAACTGGGAGTGGCCAACCAATTCCAACAGCCGCTGCGCGTGCGTAAACACCATTGCTTGGCGGTGTCGGCTCTGCCCACTCAGGAACAACACCAATCACCTCAGATGCATTCACGAGCGGCCCGACAGTTTCAACATTGATCCACCGAATACAGGCGGAACGCCGTTCAGATCCGCTCCACGCAGTTGTTCCACGAAGCAAAAGAACGTCCGTGGACTCATGGATGGCAGACATAGTCATCTGCGCATAGGGAACCGTAGCCACAGCGCTCACTGCGCCAAGCAGCAAAGCGATCACTACACGGCGCCCAGGCATTCGCCGACTCATGTCACTTTCTTCACACCACCGCCGGGCTTCTGTCCCTTGGCGATCGGTGCCTTGCGTTGCTTGCCACGCTTGTGTGCTTGATCCTTGGGTTTGTCACCCTTGTGAATGCGCTTCTCTTTGCGCTTCAATGCCGCGGGTGCATTTCGGATCATGGCAGCAAGCGATCGTCCCGGCGCCACCGGCGCGTTGGGATCGGTACTTCCACCAACCGTCAACGGGCGATCAACACGGCGCGCTGGTCGATCAGTTCGTCCTGCAATACGGGCTCCGCCACTTCGCGCACCAGTTGGTCGAACACTTGCGGCACGAGCGGGAGCTGGTCGCGCAGTCGCTCCACCAGCGCCGGTTGGCCGGGCGCCGGCTGGTCGAGCACCAGTCGTTCGAGCACCAGTCGGCCGAGCACTTGGCGTTCGTGGTCCAACCATGCGCGGTCCAGCGGTACGGCTTCCGGCGCTGCGCGGTCCGCCAGTGGTCATCTCCACTTCGCGATCTGGCACAGCCCCGTCGCGCATGTGCATGTACGCGGCATAAACGGGTGGCTTCTTCGGCATCAATGTGATGCGTTGAGTCCGTTCCACATGGAGCCATCGCTCAATATCTGCCGGGCAACGCAGCGTGAAGGCCTCGGCGGTTCCGCCACCATGGCCAGCTCGACCAACGCGGTGGACGTATTCCTCGGGCAGTAACGGAACGTCGTAATTGATGACACAGCGAGCCGCCGGCACATGCAGTCCACGCGATGCAACATCGGTGGCCACTACTACGTCTGCGTGACCAGTGGTGAACGCAGAAAGTGCCTCGGTTCGCTGCCGCTGACTGCGGTCACCATGGATCAGTACGGTTTTGATGGCGTGGCGGCGCAGTGCTGATGCCACCCATCCCGCGCGCCGGCGCGTGCGGCAGAACACCATCACACCTTTGCGATTTCCATCTTTAATGAGCGCAACCGTGAGGGCGGTCTTCGATTCATCATCAATGTCATAGATGTGTTGACCCAAATCAGAACGGGGCTCTGGAGTACCGGACACCTTGGCGCGGTCGCGACCAACCAGATCAACCCGCTCCGGGTCGCGCAGCATTTCTTCAACCACCTTCTCAACAGGTCGCGGCATCGTTGCTGTGTAGAAGAGCAACTGCCGCGACTCAGGCGCACGCGAAAGAATCTCCTTCGCCTGCGGAAGGAAGCCCATGTCCAGCATTCGATCCGCTTCATCAAGCACACACTGCTGCACGAACGCCAGTGAAATGGCATCCAGTTCACACAACTCTTTCACGCGGCCGGGTGTTCCGACGAGCAAGTCAACGCCAATCGAAACAGCTTCGCGCTGCGGTGCAAGTGGGCTCTTGCCGTAGACAGCGGTTGTTCGAAGCACCGAACCGCGGAAGAGCAGGGCGGCCTCGCGTGCTACTTGTTGCGCCAGCTCACGGGTTGGGCATAGAACCAATGCTCGAAGCCGTCGGCGCGGATCAACTGGTCTGCCGCGAACCCGCAGTGGCGGATCGGCCAACAACTTCATCGCCACTGGCAGCAGGTATCCAAGTGTCTTGCCAGTACCTGTGGCCGCTACGACAGCAACATCTTTTCCTTTGCTGGCAGTTGGAATCGCCGCTCGTTGTACGGGCGTTGGATCAGTCACGCCCATGCGCGCCAATGACTCCACCAACATCGTTGAGATGCCAAGTGCTGCAAACCCTGAACCGCGCTCCGCTCCTTTAGACTTCATGCGTTGCACTCTACGCGCTTCATGGAAGCGGATCTTTGGTAACTGAGGCAGGAAATACCGGAACCGGCGCATCAACCACTGGGTCCATAGCCTCGCGCTGCAGTTCCTTTTCAAGGTATTTGTTGCGCATCCGCTTCTGCCGGTCGTTGAGATCAACCTCACCGCCATCAATCCAGGCGCGGCGGACAACCGTGGTGATCTCAAATGGATCACCAGACCACAGGACCAGCGTTGCGCTCATTCCAGGTGCAACGGTGCCGTAACGATCGCCTACGCCAGCCAACTCAGCAGGCATGCGGGTAACACATTCCAGCGCTCGATTGGCATCAAGACCGTACGCCACAGCTCGCCCGCATTGCCCCGGAAGCCGGCGCTCGTGCGCAGGCTCATCGCCCGACGCGATGGAGCAATTCACACCCGCTTCGACAAGCTTTCCGGGCACCTCATAAGCAGCGGCATATCCATCACCCTCATGGAGTGGCATTCTGTGAATACCACGAACGATCACTGGAACGCCGTTGGCCTTGAGGAGCGGAGCAACTTCTGGTGCGCCAAGCCCACCAACCACAATCGGCCGGTATCCACGGCGAATTGCCCAGAGCACCGAGGCTTCAATTTGTCCAGGCCAATTGGCATCAAGCAGCACTGGTTCACGTCTTTCAATCACACCACGCAGTGACTCAAAGCGCGCGTCTTTGGCGCCACTGGGGTCAGCGGCGCGCGCGCGCAGATACGCCTCAGCACTGTCAAAGAATCGATCAATGGCTGCAATTGCTTCGTCACGATCTTTGCGCTGGTCCTCAAATGACTTTGATTGCCAGCGTGATTGCACTGGCTCCATCATTGGCCAATGCACAATCATTCCAGCCTCCGCGCGCACAGTGCGATCCACGGCGGTCCATCCGTCGAGCCGCATGGCACTGGCATGCCCACCAACCACGCCCCCCTCTGGGAACACGTGCGCCATCAGAATGCCGCCATTGCGCGCCACGGGAGGCAGGTCGCTGTCCGGGTTTGTTGCGCTGGAAGCCTTGATTTCTGGGTGAAAGTCACCAAACTCTTTGGTGTCGTCGGTTGCTTCCACCTGCTCAGTCTCAATGAGCCCAAGCGTGGTGGCGCTGGCCCACAGCCCAGGAGTCAATACATGCCCAGGTGCTTCGATCATCATTGCATTGGCAGCGGCAACACCGGGGCTCATTGGCTCCGCTCCAACCGCAACCACCGAGCCCTTGTCAAACACCACCCATCCATCAGGAATCGGCTTCGATCCTGGTGTGCATGGGCGGACATCAACATGGCGTAACACCACTTGTGTTTGCTGTTTCGGCGCTGGAATCTCAGAGGATTGCCGGGCTAATGCACTTGCCGTCACGAGCGCCACCATCGACATAGCCAACCATGCATTGTTGTTGTTCGTCATCGCACACCTCCTTCGCCACCAGTGACTTCGAATATTGCTGCCCATGAATCCAATTGATTGCAACCACACTCGCCTGGGCGAATAGCCGCAGGATCAATTCCTGAGCGCACCATTTCCATCAGACGATCACGTTGATTGAATCGCAAACGCGCAAGCAGTGAGCCGCCCGATCGTGCATCGCGATCAATAGTTTCTTCATCAACAGGAGGCGTGTCAGCATCCTGCATACCAGGCGCAGCGCCACGCCTGCCAGACCGACCCTTGCCACCGCCACTATCACCACCACCGCTCTTGCCCCATTCCGATGTTGCCAGTGCAACAAGGGCGGTACGAGTCTGCGCATCACGCGCGCGCATGATGCGATCGGTGTCCACGTCAAATTGGCGAACACCATCCACCCACGTCTGCATGCATCGTGCGTAGACACTCAGTGGGTCGGCGCTCCAAATGACAAAGTCAGCGTCTTTTCCAGGCTCCAGTGAACCGCACATGGCATCGATGCGCAACTGCTTGGCTGGATTGAGTGTGACAAACTTGATCGCTTCCTCCCGGGTTAAACCACCATAGCGAACTGCCTTCGCTGCCTCAGTGTTCATGTGACGCGCAAGCTCATCACTGTCAGAGTTGAAGCTGGTGACTACGCCGGCCTTCCACAACATTTCACCGTTCCACGGTATGGCGTCCATGACTTCCATCTTGTACGCCCACCAGTCACTGAAACTCGAAGCACCGGCGCCGTGACGGGCAATCTCGTCGGCAACCTTGTAGCCCTCGAGCACGTGTTGGAACGTTCCAATCTGGAACTTGAAGTCATCCGCCACACGAATCAGCATGGCGATCTCGTCCTGCCGATAGCTGTGGCAATGAACGATCCGCTTGCCCTCTAGAATTTCCGCAAGCGTTTGCAGTTCGTAATCGGGCTGAGGCTGCAGGGTTTGCGCGCGCACATCGGCTGGAAGTGCTTGGTATTTCAACTGCGCTGCTCGCCACTCACGCGCGGACTGGAAGCGATCACGAATCAACGCTTCCACGCCAAGCCGTGAGCCCGGATAGCGGCTCTTTCCGCGCACAACGTTCTCGCCAAGCGCGAACTTGATGCCCGGAATGGCGCCCTGCAGTGGAAATGCGCTGGAACTTTGGCCCCAACGGATCTTTACGACGGAGTTCTGCCCACCGATTGGATTTGAACTGCCGTGCAGTTGATTGGCCGCGGTGAGACCACCAGCCAATTGTCGGTACCAGTTAATGTCCTCGGGGTCGATGGCATCAGCGATGCGCACCTCGGCAGTGACATTTTGCGTCCACTCATTCACGCCACCGTCAATTCCGGTGTGACTGTGGCAGTCGATCATTCCTGGTGTGACATGCATACCGGTTCCATCAATGATCATCGTGTCAGTCAGAGCACCAGTGAGCGTGGCGCGCAGGTTGCTACCCACTGCCACAATCTTTCCCTCCTTGATCAAGAGGTCTGCGTCATTCAGAATGCCGCGGTCCGAGACAGTCCACACCGTTGCGTGTTCCACCAACAGCGACTTTGGCGCTAAGCGTGTATCGACGCCGTACTCGCCCATCGGAAAGACACGAGGAATAGCGGCTAGTACAGGCTTTGGATCAAAGTCAGCATCATCACTCGTTGGTGATGCTCCGTTCTTTCCGTCAGCGCCACCCTTGGCAGTGACACCTACATCACCTGTTCCACCCGTGCCACCGATTCCGCCGTCGCCACCCATACCACCGGTACTACTCGCGCCACCGTCATCACCAGTGCCACCGTTGCCACCCGTGCCACCCGTGCCACCCGTGCCACCCGCGCCACCCGTGCCACCAGTGCCACCAGTGCCACCAGTGCCACCCACTCCACCGTCGCCACCCGTACGGCCCGTACCACCCTTCGCATTCGCGCGCTTGTTCTTGCGCTCTTCCTTTGGATCGGGCACATCGCCTGTGCGCGCGGCAGCAACGATCGTCCAGCGTGCAACTCGACCGTCAGCAGCGGTAAGCGTGAGTTCTGCGTTATCCCGTGTGGCAACGATCGTTCCACGTGCGGTTCCATCGGCGCCCAGTTCTTTGCTTGGCATGGTGAATCCAACGCGCGCATCGTCGAAATTCGCTCCATCAGCGCGAACCTTCGGTGATTCGCTGCCCTTGCCAGTTGGTTCAGGAGTTGCGCTGCTCACTTCGGCACCCTTGCCATTTGCTGTGTTGCTGTCCTTCTCCTTGTTCAAATTGGCCACCTTTGGCAGTCCGAATGACACAGTTCGCTCATCCGCATCAATGGTCAACGACTCTGGAAACACCGTCAGCGCACCCGGAGAACTTGGCGCCGCCATGGCGTACACGCCCTTCAACGGGAACTTGCTGAGTGGTTCCACCTCATGTCGCAGTCCAGCGATCCACACTTCACGGATCTTTGAATCTTCACCATAGAGGGGGCCATTGCAGAGCACAAGGTTTGCCATGTGCCCAGCGCGCACTTCGCCCGCGATGTTTGACATCCCAAGCATGCGCGCCGGGTTCGTGGTGAGAGCCGCAAGGAGTTCGTCTTCGGTTGTTCCACACTTGGTGGCACGCCGCGCTGCTTTGGCAAATTCCCCAACATTCTTCAATCGCACAGTGCTTGCCGCCGCGGGAACTCCCGCCCGCAAGAGTTCCGCGAGGTTGGTTGGCGCCAACGCCCACTGCTCCAGTTCGCGCAGTGACACCGCGTCGATCGCTCGGGGACTTTGTGTGTCAGGCGTCTTGGGAAAGTTGAACGGCACCACCACTGGTCGGCCAGTAGCGCGCACCTCCGCAAGGCGTCGGAACTCAAGACCACTACCTACAAAGCCGGCATCAATGGACATCTCGCGGGCCAGCGCGTCGGCGCGCAATAAATTTCGTTCATCACTGGCATCGAACCACACACGCTGCTTGCCGTTTGCCGCAGCGTGGAGTGATTCCAAAGCGTTCGCAAGAACCGGTGGTTCACTTCCCGATGGATGGGCTTGCCACACAGCAGCGCTCTTGGCGTGCCACGCGGCGTCGGCAAATGTCTGGCGTTGCAAGGCGATTGCGCCAATAAGTGCACCTGGATACGTGGCGCGATTCCACGACGCCTCATCGTCGCCACCACCCGTGGTTTCAAAGGCTACGCACGTACCAGCATCTTCCACCACGGTGCGCGCGGCGCGCGGGTCATCGCCCAGCAGTGCTACCTGTGCACTTCCTCTGAATATTCCTGCATTGGGATGGAGCGCCGCGGCGGTGAAACCAAGTGCTCGCAATTCCTTGCGCGAATCGGTAGTCATCACCGGCAAGTCAGCGGCGCGGACTTGCGGTACGACCCGTGCGTTCCAATGTGCACCACGCTCGCTACTTGCTGCGCGCGCGGCGGCGGAACTGTCAATGCGCACGCATGCATCAATGAACCCGGCGTAGACGGTGCACCCGGTGCCATCATGAATGGTTGTTCCGGCGGGAATATCAAACGACCCATACGCGCCAGTGCGTTCGATCCATCCATCCTTCATCAGCACCACTCCGTCGGCAAGTCGTTCACCAGGCATGGCGGCAATGGTCACATGGATCAATGCATCACGCCGCACGTCAGCAGGGCGCATGCCAACCGGTGGTGGTTCTTGCGCGAGTGCAACGGCGGTAAATGAAACCGCGCCCGCTGACATGGTGGTCAACAAGGCGCGGAGAAACGATTGAATTGTTCGGTCCTGGCGTGGTGCGCTGCGCATTCGCGTATTTCACACGGATTCACGCGGTCGTGCGTGGAGGAAGTGTGGATATGCGTGAACAGATCGCAAGTGCCGGGGGCGCGCGGCCTTTAGCCGTTCACGTCACGGAGCAACCCATCAATGGCCGACTGCAATTTCTCGGGCGACTCATAGGTGCCGCTCGCGATAGCTTGCTTAATAGCCTCAATTTTTGCCATACGAACATCAGGTAGCGCTCGCACAGCGTCGAGGTGCCGCGCGTGATCAGAGAGTTCAACTCGATCGCGACCCTCAGCCCAACGTGGTGCTGATGGCGCAATTTCTGACTGTGCTGATGTTCGATATGCAGCAGCAGCCTCGTTAACACGGTGTGCAGCTCCTGCAGCTCCAAGACCGTGGGTGAGTCCGACGTTTCCGATGTCGTTCATGGCGCTCTCCAGCCGGTCGTCTGTCAAATCCTTTTGACACACGTTCCGTTGCGGGCCGCATTCGATCCATCGAGCGGCGAGCCTTCGGCGAACGTCGCCGATGCAGACTGTGGTATCGTCAATCCTGTCGAGAATCCTTGAGGCATTTCGTATGCTAGCCCGGCGAGCCCATGGTCAATAAGCCTAAATGTCACAAAATGTCTCGCGTGTTGGCCGCCGCAGGGCTGTTTGTGGCTCTGCTGATCACCGCATGCGATTCCACGCCGGCCGTCACTTCTGACGCCGATGCAAAGGCCAAGTCGTCAAATGGGGCCGCTCTGGCGCCTCCCGCCAACACAAAAACCGCCTCGCCGAACAAGACGGGCACCCTCACGCCCGTGACCCCCAACGGCCCCAAGCGCTTGGAGGTCAAGCGGGCAGGTGCGCCCAGTGCCCCGAGTGGTGCCACTGGCGCTTCCGGCGCGACGCCGACCTCGGCGACGCCAGCAGCAACGGCGAAACCCGCGTCAACAGCGACCCCGAGCGTTCCCACAGCGACAACTTCGCCCGCAGCGACCGCCGCCAATGATCCGACGTTGGCCCTCATGAACCCCGAGGACGAGGTGGTAGTGACTGATGTACCACTGAGCACCAAGGGATCAGATTCTGCAGCGGGCGCCGCGGCCGCCCCTGCACCAGCTAGCGTGGCTGCCGCCCCTGGAGTCCGCGCGCCCTCCGCCGCGGAGCGCGCCGCAGCGGCCCGAATGGCTTCGACCAATGACGCGCAGCGCCAAGCGCAAGCAACCGCCGCCGCGGCACGCGCAGCGGCCCGTACTGATGTCGATGGCAACCAGACCGGCTGGAGCGTCTTGCTGGCATCAGTCACTGGCGCTGAACATCAAGCCAACGCGAACGCCATTCGCGAAGAAGTGGTTCGGCGGTACCCACAACTGAACGACGCGTACGTCAGCACCACCCAGCGCGGAAGTGTTGTGTTGGTTGGCCACTTCACGGGGCCACAAGATCCTGCGGCGCAAGCGGAGCTGAAGGTTGTCAAAGAGATCAACGAAGGCAACATGCGCGCCTTCCCACGTGCCATGTTGACCCGCATGGGTGCAGGCGCTGAGGCTGGTCCCCCAGGACCAAACGATCTTCGCATAGTCAGGCGAACGCGTCCCAATGCAACGTTGTACTCATTGCAAATCGCAGTATGGAGCGCATTCGGAACGAACGAACTGAAGATGAGCGACATCAAGCGCTCCGCCGAAACACTGTGTCGACAGTTGCGTGCCGAAGGAAACGACGCGTACTACTTTCACGACTTCGACACCAAGACCAGCATCGTGACCGTCGGCGTCTTTGGTGCCGATGCGTACGACTCCAAGAGCACCCTCTATGCACCAGAGGTGGAAGCGGTCATGAAAAAGTTCCCCAAGCACTTGGTGAACGGAGAAGAACTCCTCATGCCAGTTGACATGCGCGACCCCACCGGAAAGACCATGCCGCAGTCACCACGGCTGGTGGAAATACCCAAGTTTTAAGGCTACATGTGCTCGATTTACGCCATGAGCGCACCATTGAAATTCTCCTCTCGGCACCCGCGATGCGCTTGAAGCGAGGCGGTACAGCAGTGGCGGGCGCAATGTTGTTGGCACTGATCGGATGCTCGTCACCAACAGCATCAACGGGGCCAACAGGACCAACAGGGTCGCCATCCGCACCAACAGCAGGCGCAACGATAAGTACTCCCGCTGCCGCCATTCCAAACGCACCACCACACGCCACGGTATGGCTATTCATTTCCACAGACTGTCCAATCTGCAACAACTATCAACCAGAGCTTGAGCGGCTGCGCGCTCGCTACACACCGCTTGGCGTCGATTTCATCGGCGTCTATGCAGAGGTGCCAGTAAGTGCGGTGGAGGTGGCAGATCACATTCGCCAATTCGCTATCGCATACCCAACCACGGTTGATGTTGACCACGCCATCCGGAAGCGATTTGGTGTGCAGTTTGTTCCAGAAGTAGTAGTCACAGCTGGTGGGCGCGGTGCGACGGTCGACCCTCTGGCGTTCTTGTACCGCGGGCGTATCGACGACCAGTATCCCGAGCGCGGTTCACGTCGACCGAGTGCAACAACTCATGATTTGAACGATGCGCTGCGAGACATCACCCAAGGAAATGCGCCCGCCGCACGGGTGACCACGCCGGTTGGTTGTGTCTTGGAACCATAGATCTTTGAGCGTCTCGAAGTAGCAAAGTCCGATGAACGCCTAGGCTTCCATTCATGCTTCATTTATCGGCAATTCTTGCAGCGCATGCAGTACTCGCTCACGGAGTGGTGGATGTTGCGACGTCGCCTTCGCCGCTGCCATCTGCATGGTCGCTCTTCAGCGCGCATTGTCTTAGCTGCCACAGCCAGGGCGGTAGTTCTCCACTTCGGTTGGATACGCGTGCTGCTATCGCACGCAAAGCGCCCACCATTGCAACAGTACTACGCGAGCATTTCATGCCACCATGGCTTCCAGCTGGTGGCGGACCATTTCATCACTCAAGCATGACCGATACCGAGCGCGCG
Source organism: Chitinophaga pinensis (assembly GCA_943329105.2). GTDB lineage: Bacteria > Planctomycetota > Phycisphaerae > Phycisphaerales > SM1A02 > UBA966. Next base: position 10,717 of record CALQCP020000014.1, read on the forward strand.
GCAATCACCGCGTGGGCAACGGCAGGTGCAATCGATGCGCCACTCACCGCGCCTGATGCCGCCGTAGTGCTAGCACCACCCGCGCCCACCGAAGTACCTGTATCACCCGTCTCACCACCTCTTCCGCAAATCACTGCATCAACCACAGCCATTGCCCTCGCGACTGGCTGGACTATTCCCGCTGATGGCATCCACATGCGCACGTTTGCCGTGCACTCGCCCGCGCTTCCCGATCGCGTTCACGCGGTGCGTATGACGCGCGATTCAGCGGCGGTGGAACGCGCCATGGTGAGCGTTGATCCAAGCGGAAATGTGTTGCAACTGGACAACATTGACCCCGGAGATGGCGCTCATACACGCGGTGATGGCCCTGTTTCCTCGGCTGGATCGTTCGCCATGCTTGGCGCCGACAGTGTTTGGGAGCTACCTGACCAGTGGTCAATTCGTCCCGGGTTGGGCGACTTAGTGGTGGAACTGCACGCCACTGGTCGTGGCGCAGAAACGCCCGCTGCAGTGAAGTTGTCGTTCGTCGCCGGAGTACCCACCGACCGGCTTGCAGAAGTGTTTGCGGCGGGTCCACTCGGTGCCGTCCGCATTGAGCGCACCGATCGATCAATACGGACCGAGAGCGCACCACTGGTCGTTGATGTGGAGGCTGGAGTGCTTGGGCTGCGCACTGATGAGCGCTGCACATCCGTTCGCGTATGCGCCGTAGCGCCCGACGGTGTGGAGCGGGTTCTTCTGGAGATTCCCGCCTACCGCGAAGGCCTTGATCGTGCCTATCGATTCGCTACGCCGATCGAACTTGTTCGTGGTACGAACATTCGTATTGACACAGTTCATAGCGACGTGCTTGCGGCAAATCAATCCAAGCCTATGGCGATTCTCTGGTGTGCGCGCACTGGCGTCGCTGACGCTGGAGAGCGCACCACCGCGCCACTCACGTCACTTGCGCCGATCACCGCGGCCGACTTGGCAGGCACCGCATCAACCGATGGACTCACGTGGTTCGATGCAGTCTCTGCATGCAACACCCGCAGCGCCCACGACGGCTTGGTGGCTGCATACCGAGTGCAACACACACAGCGCGCTGATGGTCACATTGTGCGGGCGCAAGTCACACGGACTGATGGCAATGGCTGGCGGCTCCCCCAAGCAGCCCAGGTCACCCGAGACCCCAGCACCCCAGCGGATCAGTGGTTTTGGACCGAGGATTCTGACGGCTTATCGGCGTTCACATTAGTGTCCCCTTGTGACCTCCGGCGCGATACTTTGCCCCCAAGTGCCCGAATTTCTGGGGTCTTGGCAGCAATCACCCGTCCCGTAGTGGCGAACCCCGCCAAGTAGTTGCATGATCGAGTGCAGCCGCGTGGTGCTGCCCCGAACTCAGCCACGGTCACTTCGTAGCACCCGCCAGAGACCATTGAAATGAAGATTCCCACCATCACCATCTGTGGCGTCGCACTTGCTTGCGCCAGCGCCGGGTTTGCCGTTCCACCAACCGTAACGCAGTGGAAACTCAACGCCACTGGAGCCACTGGATACGGCGGCGCGGTAGCCGATGTCACGCTGGTTCGATACTCCACCACCAATGTCTATGTCACTTGCAGTGGCATCCCGAGTTACACCATTGGGCCGTGGAATAGCCCGAACACCGCGACCGCTCTGAATTGGGTTTACAAGCTTCCACTCAACCCAGTGCAAAATACCGGCACCACAACAACGGTTGGCTTGGGTCACGCAGCAGTGCTCCGTGATGGAACCGCCATCTACAACGCGCGCGACGCGCGCAGCTACAACAACCTGGGCATCTGGAATCAGACAGCATGGGTCTTCGAGCGCGGCAGCTTTGATAGTTGCTACGGTCACCCATCACCGGGACGCGAGTACCACCCGCACGCGTATCCAACATGCTTGCTTGGTGCAATTGATGTCACCAAGCATTCGCCACTCATTGGGTTTGCCTTCGATGGATTCCCAATTTACGGCCCGTTCGGCTACGCGAACGCGAATGGAACCGGCGGCGTCACTCGGATCACGTCAAGTTTCCAACCACGCCAAATCACCGCGCGCACCACGCTTGCAAACGGAACGCAGCTCACAGCAAGTCAGTACGGCCCTGCGATCAGCACCGCGTTTCCACTCGGTTGCTACGTTGAGGACTGGCAGTACATCGCCGCAAGTGGTCACCTTGATCGACACAATGGTCGCATATGCGTTACACCGGAGTACCCCGCTGGGACGTACTGCTACTTCGTCACCGTCAACGCAGTGATGGAACCCGTGTATCCGTACACGTTGGGTGAAACCTATTACGGTGTGGTTCCTGCAGGAAATACTGGTCCGAACGGCGGGCACAACACTCCCGGTAGCGGCGAGTCGGTGCAAACATTGGTGGGCGGGCTGTGCGTCGCAGACATCGATGGCTCGCGCATCGTGGATGGCGCAGACCTTGGGTCGCTCCTATCCAACTGGGGCGACGGTGGTGGTGCTGGCGACTTTGATCGCAATGGCGTCGTCAATGGTCCTGACCTCGCCGTGTTGCTCGCGGGGTGGGGACCGTGCCCATGACCTCACGCGTCGCATTGTCAACCTTGGTGTTAGCCATCACGGCAATTGCGAGTGCGGGGACCAGTACGTGCATTGGCGACCTCGACAACAATGGCATTGTGGACGGCGTCGATCTTGGGCGGATCTTGAGCGCTTGGGGAACACCCGAGCTTGATCTGTCTGGCGACGGCAACGTCGATGGCATTGAACTCGGGATGGTCCTCGCCGGATGGGGCTCGTGCCCAGTGCCCGTAGAGTGGTCGATCGTTACCCAGTTGACGTCAACATCCACTATTGCACTTGATGCCACGGGTGCCACGGTGAAGACGTGGACTGGTGGCGGCCAAGGCGCCAGTGTCGCGTACCTACGACCGGATGGCTCACTCGTTCGCCCGTGCGTTTATCCCGGCGGATCGCTCAGTTCTGCGGGTCGAGGCGGTCGAATTCAGATCTTTTCACCATCAGGAACACTGCAGAATGACTTAGTGGTTGCCACAAGCACGTCACAGCAGCACCACGACATTCGGCCAATGCCGAACGGAAACATTCTCTGTGTTGTCTGGGACGTTCGATCGGTAGCGGAACAAACCGCTGCTGGTCGGATCAACGCTACAGCCTCGGTGTGGTCTGAGCAGATTTTGGAACTCAAGCCCACTGGCACCAGCACCTATGACATCGTCTGGCAATGGAAGGCGTGGGACCACCTTGCGCAAGATGTTGCACCCGGATCCGTAAATTACACCGTTGTTGCAAGTCATCCCGAACTGATTGACGCTAATTACAGCCCCGCTGCCTCGCCGGTTGATTGGATTCATATGAATTCCATCGATTACAACGCCGAGCGTGACGAGATTGTGGTGAGTTCGCGTTCCTGGTCAGAACTGTGGGTGATTGACCACTCAACCACCACGGCGCAAGCTGCTTCGCACACCGGCGGCGCGCGTGGTCGTGGCGGCGATCTTCTCTATCGATGGGGAAATCCATTGGCCTCGCGTCGCGGAACGACGGCCGATCGCAATTTCTATGTGTGTCACTCTGCCACGTGGATTCCTGCTGGAATGCCCGGAGCGGGCAACATCATGGTGTTTAACAATGGCGATCGCACCGGCAATACCAACGACTGGGCACAGGTTGTAGAACTTGCGCCACCGCGTGATACATCGGGGGGCTACGTTGTTCCCGCAACCGCGGCGTTTGGTCCAACAGTCCCAACATGGACAGTGGGTAGTGCTGGTGCATTCTACGGCGGGCCAACCCAATGCGGCGCATTCCGCACACTCAGCAACACCACGCTCATCACTCTGACTTCTTCAGACACACTGTTTGAAGTGGATGCTTCGGGGAACACCATTTCCACACGGACCCTCACCGGCAGCGTCGCTCGGGTGCCTCGCTATCGGATGGTGAACGGCCTGTGGATTGGGCCATGATGGTGCTTGATGGCGCATGATGGCGCTTGATGACCACCGTTCGTACACTCGCGTGTCGTGACGGCTTCACACCACATCCTTGGTCAATCGCGCGCGCTTCGTGCACTTGGGTGTGCGCTTGCAAGTGGGCACGTGCACCACGCCTGGATTTTTCACGGTCCGGCTGGGGTAGGGAAGTTTCGAACCGCTGAGGAATTTGCTCGGATCCTGCTTGATCCAGCGAGTACAGCGAGTCATCGCGCAACGTTACAGGCGCCGCGGGATACCCCGTGCGCACGACTGATTGACGCTGGCACTCATCCCGATTTCCACGTCATTCGCAAAGAACTTGCCAGCATCAGCGAGAGCCGCGAACTGCGCGATCGCAAGCAGATGAACATTCCGCTTGAACTGCTGCGCGAGCGAATGCTCGGCGGGGCCACCAGTAGCGGTCGTCACCACGAAAGCGGAGTGTTCCGCACCGCGTCGCTTGGTCATGGCAAGGTGTTCATCATTGACGAGGCCGAACTCCTTGATGCTGATGGCCAAAACGCCATGCTCAAGACTCTTGAAGAGCCGCCCGCTGGAACCACCATCGTGTTGGTGACACAGCAGGAAGATCGCTTGTTGCCAACCATTCGCAGTCGATGCCAGCGTGTTGCATTTGGTCCCCTTGGTGCGCAGGAAATGGCGCAGTGGTGGAACACTGATGGTCCATCGCTTGCAGAGAGTGATCGGGCGTTCATCGAGGCCTTTGCTGAGGGGTCACCAGGCATGGCGACCCGCGCCGTTCAGCACGGAATTGCTGCTTGGAATGCTGAACTTTCCCCACTCTTTGATGCGCTGGAGAGTGGTCGCTATCCACCAGGCTTGTCAGACCGAATGGCTGAAATTGCCGACGAATTTGCAAAGGCAATTGTGGATGCAGACGACAGCGCGTCCAAGGAAGCAGCAAATCGCTTAGGCGTACGTTTGCTTGCGCAACTGTTAGGACTTCGCGTGCGCCGCGCGCTTGCAGTTGCAGCGTCGTCGAACGACACCGTCGCGCTCGAGCGCTGGATTGGTGCCAGTGAAATACTTTCGGAGTTTGAGCAGCACGTTCGTTCAGCAGTGAACTTGAAGCATGCATTTGCCAATCTCGTTGCGCAGTGGGTGAGTCGACTGGCACCACAGCAATCAGCGACCGGAGCCGGCCGTGGCCGCTGAGATTGAACGGGTCTACTTGCTGCGTGCGCTACCGACACCGTTGCCACGCGGCGAAGTGTGGCGTATCGACCAAGGCTATTTGCCGCTCCAATCCCAAGTGATTGATGGCAGTTCGCATGGCTCAGGCGCGCCCATCCCTCCACATCAACTTGAAGGTCGCCTGCGGCGCATCACCCACTCCGATGGCTCGGTTGAGCACATTCACACCATCAAGAGTGGTATTGGGTTGGTTCGTCAGGAAATGGAACGCAGCATCGATTCTGAAACATTTGCGCGCGAGTGGCCACGAACGTTCGGCCGCCGGCTGGAGAAGGTGCGAACGCGGATAACAGTTGGCGACCGTCTATGGGAAATTGATCAGTTCACCCAGATTCCACTGGTGCTCGCCGAGTGTGAGTTGCCATCAACAGACGCTCCTCTTGATATCCCAGACTGGCTTGCACCATTCATCGTGCGTGAGGTCACCGAGGAACCTGGGTTCCGCAATGCCGAACTAGCGCTCCGTTCCGGGCTGTTGACCGGGCAATAATCCGGCGGTCGCGCGCGTGGTGCGCGCCGCGCGATTTCCGTTACGATTTGCGCCTCAATCCTGCGGTCGGCACCGCACCACCAAGGCAAACACTATGTCCTTCACCTGCGCCATCGTCACTCCATCCGACGCCATTCTTGATACCCCTGCTTCCTATGCGAGCTTTGAAGCCTGGGACGGTCAGCAGGGTGTTGCAACGGGCGCTTCGGCGTTCCTGACCAAGTTGGGGACCGGTGTGGTGACCGTGCAGACCGACGGCGGCGCGTCGCGGGTGTTCGTGCTTGACGGCGGGTTTGCGCAGATGGATGGCAGCCGCCTGACCTTGCTGACCGAGAAGGCCATGGAGGCCTCTGGTATCGATATCACCGCCGCTGAGCGCGAGCTTGCCGACGCCAATGCGAAGGTCATGGGCTCCGGCGACCGTGCTGCAACCCTCGACGAGCGCGCATCGATTGAGCGCGCACAACGCCTTGCGCGGGCCAAGATCATGGCCGCCCAGGCTGCCCGGAAGTGATCGTTCGATGGGCGTGGCAACCTGATGCCGCAGTTTTTGGCACACTACACCCATGACCCAAAAGAGCGCACCTGCGCCCTCGACCTTTGCACTGATGGCCGAATCGGCAGAGCAGGCGATTCCTTGCTTTGACCTGCCGTTAGAGCAGCGCGTCGAAGCAGTGTTAATGGTGGCCGATCGCCCTGTATCCGAGTCCCGCGTTGCCGAACTCTTGGGGATTATCGATGTCGCCCCCGTGAAGCGCCGCCGCAAGAAGGCTGACGCGAGCGTTGATTCTGAATCGGAAACCGATGCCGCAGTGGCACCGGTGGCTGAAGAACCAGCGGCGGAGGAAACCCCACAACAGAAGCGTGCTGCCGCGCAGGTTCGCGACGCGATCGACGCATTGAACGTTCGGTATGCGGCAGACGGTCGAACATTCCGTATCGAGAGCGTGGCGGGTGGTCGTCAACTGATGACACTGCCCGCGTTTGGACCAATCGTTGCACGCTTGAAGGGCGTACGAGAGCAGGGTCGATTGACACAGGCTGCTCTGGAGACATTGGCGATTGTTGCGTATCGGCAGCCGCTCTTACGCGCAGACCTTGAATCAATCCGTGGCGTGGCGTGTGGCGAAGTCCTGCGCAGCCTGATGGAACGCCGCTTGGTGAAGATCGTTGGTCGCGCTGATGAGGTTGGCCGACCGATGCTCTATGGAACCACCACAGAGTTCCTCAAGCAGTTTGGCATCGGCAAACTCGATGACCTGCCGAACGCAAAGGACCTGAAGTAAGACAGTATCCGCGCGGGCGTTTGGGGATTTGGCGGCATCTGTAGCGCGCCTACGCCGTGGCGATCTCATGAAAAATGAGCCGGGCGGCATTGCGTATGACCGCAAGCCGCCCAGCAGGCGTGTCAGAGAAATATCAATCCCGTCATTCGCGCCGACGTCGGCGCTGGGTCAACCCAATCAGTGCAAAGACAGCGATGGCGCCTGGCGCTGGAATCGCTTCCAATACGAAAGTTGTTGTCAAATCAACCTGATCTCCAGCGCCCAGTTCAAAGAGCAGACGGATTCCCATGGCGTCACCCATGGCCATTGCTGGCTGGGTGGGAATGGGTTGTCCAAACGCTTCCCCAGGAATCGACGCAACATTATCCGCAGCGGAAGTCACCTGAAACGGTGCATTGAGTAGCGAAGCAATGGTGTTGTTCATCGCGCTCGCACGAATGTAAGCCGTCCAGATGGAGTTGCCATTTGCGGATGCAAAGAGCCCACCGTCTGAATTGCCTGTCAGCACACCACTGACGGACCCACCGGTCAGGCTGCTAGAACCGTGTGCAAACGTACTTGCACTGAAATCAATAGTGAATGTCTGCACCGACGCGGATGCATTGATCACCGTAATCAGTCCACCGAAGATCGCACGATTGGAACTGGTGGTATCGGTGGCGGTCAGCGTAAAGTTGGACAAGAACCCAGTTCCAGCAAGTGTGCTGTTGTAACTGTATTGAAAGGGGTCCCCCCCAGGTGAACCAACGGGCGCAGCAGATACTGAGCCACCTGAACTTCCGGCGACAGAAATCTGCACTGCGGGAATTCCTGCGATCGCTGATCCTGTTAGGGCAGTCACTGCAAGTATTGAACTGAGACAGAACTTCATCTCGGGCCTTTCCCTCATCGGTATGTCAATGCTGAACCAAATCTCACGACTGTAGAACACTGCGATCCAAGCCACCACAAGCAAGTAACCACTCTGATCGATCAGCTCTTTCGGCGCCGACCGTTCGTTGCACAACCCGCACAGGCCAACAGAGCGAGGGCACCAGGTCCCGGAACTACGTTGAATGTGTAGGCGAATGAAACGGCATCACCGGCGCTGAGCGTGAAACGGAGCACCACGCCTGTATTGCCATCCGCAGGCACGCCGGCGGGCAATGGAACGTTGGCAAAACTTGCAGGCACAGTGGCTCCACTCAAGAACTGTCCGACCGCAAATCCGAACTGGGAGTCCCAGAGCGCTTGCACGGCGACGTCGTTGATAGTGGCTGTGTAGATGGCATGACCGGCAGGGTCAGTACTCAACGATGCACCGTTCCCGTTGAGGTCGGTGAGTGTTGTGGTGACCGAGCCGTTCATCACGCTTCCGCCAGAGCCGCCAGAAACCGGCGCGTATTGGTAGTACGTGTATGTCCTGCTTGAACCAGACATGTTGTAGAAGGTTTGCGACCCGGAGACGACACCAGCCGAGGCCGAGAGTCCAGTTCCGAGTACAGCAACGCATGCGATAGACCAATGAATAGAGACCATGTGCCCTCCTCCTTTAGGGGGACACGGCCAAACCCTTTCCCTCAGGTACGGCCGATTATTGTTTTCCGAACGCTTCTACTGACGAGCTTTCTCGTCAGTGAGAGGAAACTACCCCACTTCTCCACAGAAGCAAGAAATCGTGCCAAACTCCCGACAGTCGGGGGGTAAAATCTGCGGTTAAAGGACGTTCCGACCACCATCAGTCACGGAGATTCCGCGACAGGAAACTTCCAATCAATGATATTACGACCTTTCAACTGATAACCTTAAATCATTACTGATACTGGAGATAGCGTCGCCATCTGGTCGCCGCCACTCCTCAATCACCCGGAGCATGGTTCCCACGTCAGGTGCTGTTCGGATGCCCTCTTTGAGCCCCTTGACGTGGCCCATGGACTTGCCGTACCAACTGATCCGGCTACGCATGCAGTGCAAGACGTGCTCAACGGCGTGGTACCGGTTGAGCAACTCCACATGTCGGGCAATGCAATTCAACTTTTCGTGAAACGAAGGTTCGGGCGGGAGTTCTCCGGTCCGGAGCAGCCCCAACGCGCGTCGGAAGATCCACGGGGTCCGTAGTGAACCACGGCCAACCATGACACCGCGGCAGCCACTTGCCTTCATGAGTGCGGGAACGTGCTCGGGTTCGTTGACATCGCCGTTGCCGATGACGGGGATGGTTCGGACCGCCTCCACCACTGCGCCAATCCGGGCCCAATCCGCAACTCCGGAGAACAGTTGCACGGTCCAGCGTCCATGCACCGTCACCGCTGCGATGCCCGCGGACTCCAGATCCCGAGCGAGCTGTGGGGCGACAAAGTGCTCCGGGTCCCAACCGAGCCGCAACTTGGCCGTCACCGGCACGCGACCATTGGAATGGCGCCGAACCGACTCAACAATTCGCTCGGCGAGTTTCATGGTGCTCAGCGCATCGCAGAGAAGCAACGAACCACCGTGCTTCTTTGCCACCTTGTCCACTGGACAACCCATGTTGATATCGATCAATTGCGCGCCGTGGTCGATCGCCCAACGTGCGGCTTCGGGAAGTGGGTCATCCCAATTGCCGTAGAGCTGCATACCGCATGGTTGGTCGAGTCCGTTGGTTGCAGCAAGGTCGATGCTCTTGGAAGTCCCGCGCAGGACAGCGGTGCAGTTCAACAGGTCAGTGCTTGCAAGACCAACACCACCTTGCTCGCGGCAGAGGATTCGGAATGCCAGGTCGCAATGTCCCGCGATCGGTGCAAGTAAGAGCGGCGTTTCAAGTCGCAACGGTCCAATGTGAAATCCTTCGCCACGCAGCGCGGGGGTGTTACTTGGCGCACTCATGATGTTGATTCCATGACAGCGTCGTGCAACCGATAGAAGCCCAAGAGAAACATTCCCGCTGCAAATGGCTCAATTTCTAGCCGCCCTTTAATGGTTCCATAGCGGTACAGGTGTTGCCCCTGAACAGCGAAGGGCTTTGTAAATGTTGCCTCGATGGAATCAAATGGCGTGGGCGGAAGGCCGATGCAGCAACCGTCCCACTTATTGAGCATGAACATTGCTTCTTTGGTTTGAAACACTTGCAGCGGCGGTGCCCAGTATCCACTGATTTGTATCCACGCTCCGCGCAAGTCCGCAAGGCGCCCTGGGACTTCATAGAGGGACTTGGATGCATCGACCGTGCGTGCGGCGCTCGTCAATAGTTCCCAGGTGATTTGGTATGGATCCGACTCCGAGCCAGAGCCTCGAACCATGTACTTGCCGTCAATACGTACCGTCTGGTGATCGATTCGTTCAACCACGGCTTTGGCACCAACCGTGACCTTTGGGGCAGTAGTGTTCGTGGTGGTAACGATCGGCGGTGCGGGAGCAGCGACCGTAGTGACAGTAGCGACAGGGACGACCAGGGCGACAGAATCAACTGCGGGCGGTAGCGGGCATACCAACGCAATCTCAGCCGGGCGAACCGGCACGTCGACACCGGGAGTAACGGCGCGCGGCCACCATGCGGCGGCAATCGCAGCAAGCACCAACAACGTAGCAGCAATGATCCAGACAGCACGCATATCAGCATCGTAGGGCTGTTAGACACATTCGACGAGGTGCACCAGTGCGTCATGCATCTGCGTTGCATGGACTGGGCCAGCATCAAGCATGTCCAGGCCATCAGCAATCAGGACTGGCGCATAGGGAGTCCCGGACTCCACTCGGCCGTGACTGCCGCGAACCAAGGACGTATCGAGCGGCACCGTTTCAAGCAATGCCCGCATTCCCAGTTTGCGCAGCAGCAACTGGCGAGCAACGTATGCGGTGGGCGCTGTGATCGACGGATCCATGAACAACTCCAGTGGGTCGTAGCCGGGCTTGCGGTGAATATCCACGGTGCGGGCAAAGTCTGGAGCAGAGCTTGGGTTGTTCCACCATGGGTAAGCAAACCATGCACCGGCCGCCGCCACCGCAAGAAGGTCCCCGCTCCGTTCGTGCTGAATACCAAGGGCCTGTTGCGCAGCGCTGTCGAGCAGTTGCTCAACGCCAGGCTCGCCTGCGAGGAGTGCGGCGCGCACTGCAGGAATATCAGTCGCGTCCTTTACATACACATGCGCCACCTGATGATCACACACGGCAAATGCGCGGCTGGCGCCGGCGTCCAGGTATTCACGTTCGCCCTCGTTCCTGATGGCAAGAAATCCAGCATCACGCAATGTTCGGTTGGGCGTGAGGGCACGATCAACCGGCGCAATTCCATACTCGCTCAGTACAACCACCTGCACGCCACGTTGTTCATAGAACTTGCGGATGCCTTCAAACACGCGGTCGATCTCGCGAATTTCTTGGTCGATGCGCGGGTCTTCAGGCCCAAAC
>CALQCP020000015.1 GCA_943329105.2 Chitinophaga pinensis
AAGTGGCCAGTATCACAGTGAATGCACAGACCTATACGCAGTAACGCGGGGAATCTGTTGCCGAGATTCCTACGCGTTCATTCTGCGCAGGAATTCAGGGCGCTAGGGCCCATTCATGAAGTCGGTGCTTAGCTCAATGCCATGGTCATCAAGAATTCTGCGTTGGACTTGGTCTTGGCAACGCGGCTACGGAGGAGCTCCATGGCCTCCACCGTATTCATGTCGCTGACCACCTTGCGCAGGCGCACGATGAGATCGTGTTCCTTCTTGTCCATCAACAATTCCTCACGGCGCGTGCCACTGGCGGCGATGTTGATGGCTGGGTAAATGCGCTTCTCCATAAGCTTGCGGTCGAGGTGCAATTCGGCGTTGCCGGTGCCCTTGAATTCCTCAAAGATCACTTCATCAGCGCGCGAGCCGGTGTCCACCAGCGCGGTACCAAGAATGGTGAGCGAGCCACCGTTCTCGATGTTTCGTGCACTACCAAAGAACTTCTTCGGCTTGATGAGCGCTGCGTTGTCCACGCCGCCCGAGCCGATCTTGCCGGAGCCAGGCATGGCGTTGTTGTAACCGCGCGCAAGGCGCGTGATGCTGTCAAGCAGGATCACCACGTGGTCGCCAAACTCCACCATGCGGCGGGCTTTCTCGGAAACCATCTCGGCCACTTGAATGTGCCGCGATGCTTCTTCATCAAAGGTGCTGGCAACCACTTCGGCCTTGCCCTTGGTGTTGCGGCGGAAGTCGGTGACTTCTTCAGGGCGTTCATCAACCAGCAACACGATCACGTGAACGTCCGGGTGATTGGTGGTGATTGCGTTGGCAATCTGCTGCAAGATGACGGTCTTACCGGTACGCGGCGGAGCAACGATCAGTGCGCGCTGGCCGAAGCCGAGCGGCGTGACCATCTCAATGACGCGCGTTTCAATGCGCGTTGGCTCAGAAAGAATCTCCAAGTGAATGCGCTTGTTTGGGTGCAGTGGCGTGAGGTTCTCAAAGACTGGCAGGTCATGCACGGTCTTCGGGTCACGGCCGTTCACGCTCTCAACGCGCAAGAGCGCGAAGTAGGTTTCCTCGTCCTTTGGAGGGCGAATCACGCCATTGATGACGTGGCCCTTTCGGAGACCAAAGCGACGAATCTGGCTTGGCGAAACATAGACATCATCGGGTGATGGCTGGTAGCTGTATTCAGCGCTGCGGAGGAATCCGTAGCCATCGTGCAGAATTTCCAAGGTGCCCTCGGCAAGCATGAGCCCTTGCTTCTGAGCGCGGGCGCGCAGTACTTCAAAGACCAGTTGCTGGCGAGGAAGCGCAAGTTGTTCTTCAAGGCCTTCCTTCTTAGCGAGCTTGACGAGGTCATCGCCGCTCATCTTCTGAAGTGCGGAGAGGCTGAGGGTGTCCTTCTTAGCTACCTCAAACTTGCCTTTCCATTCTTTTTCGAACTCGGCAAGTTCTAAGTCAAGCTGCTCATCAGTGGGCACGATGCCGTTCGACTGATCGTACGCGTGGTGATTGTGATGATTGCCGCCGCCGTGATGGTGTCGACCACCGCCACCGCCACCACCACCGCCGCCTCCACCACCAGGACCACCGGGACCACCTTTACGACGACGACGCTTGCTCATGTTCATGTGCTCCGAATCAATTCTGGTTACGGTTTCGATTTAACTGTTCCTGCGAACGCCACCAAGGGCGCGTGCTGGGGATGCGGCGTGGTGCCGCGTGAAGTGAATGTGGCGGTGAGCGTTGACCCCAAAGATGAATGCGCTCGATTGGGGTGGTGAAGTGTTCGTCAGGCTCAAGAACGAGCCGGAGGACACACTTCGTCGAGCACCGCGCACACCTGCGCGCGCAACGAGGCTGGATCGCCGTCATTGTGGATGACATGATGCGCGGAAGCGCGCTTCTGGTCAAGTGGCCACTGGGCGTCTTCCCGGCGGGCGAGGTCGGCCGGAGACCAGCCGCGGGTGGTGTGGACGCGGGCGAGGCGTGTTTCTAGGGGGGAATCGACGAAAATCACGGCAGAGCACTGGGCGTCGAGCCCCACCTCAAAGAGGAGGGGGGCGTCAATGACAAGGGCCCGGGTGCCGGGGGGGGCGGCGGCGAAGATTTCGGAGCGGCGGTTTGCGATCCAGGGGTGGAGGAGCGCCTCGAGGCGCGCGCGCTCGGCTGGGGAGTTGAAGACGATGGCGGCGATGGCCCGACGATCGACGGGCGCGGGTGTGCCGTTGACTTCAGCGTCGCCGCCACGGCAATCGCGGATGCGGTCGCCCCACCAGGCGAGAAGCTGGCGACGGATGACCGGATCGTTGTACGCGTGGTGCGCGATGTCATCGCTGTCAGCGACCACGCAGCCGAGGGACGCGAGGATCCGCGCGACGGTGGATTTGCCAGAGCCGGGAGCACCGGCGAGACCGATGATTGGGGGGGTGGCAGAGATAGTCGTCACCAAGTGACATCGTAACTATGGGGAAGAGTTGCAGGAATCGATCGCGTCCACGGGATAGATCCCCGAATATGTAAGCGCAAGTGCCGCGGAAGTACGCACACTCTATGACTGCAAACGCGACCACGTAGCGCCGGTCGCGCCATCCTTGACAGCAACCCCAAGCGCGGTCAGTTCAGCACGAACGCGGTCGCTTTCGGGCCAATTTTTCGCCGCGCGCGCTGCGGTTCGAGCGGCAAGAAGTGCTTCCACGCGCGCGATGAATTCCGGATCTTCAGCGGGTGCTGCGCCCGCAACAACGGCGTTTCGGCCGAGTACACCAAGCACGCTATCCATTGCTAGAAGGCTGGCGAGTTCACGCTGTGGACATGAGGAAGCGTGATCGTCGGGCTTTACGCTGACGGCTTCGTTGAGCGCGGCGATGGCACGGGCGACATTGAGGTCATCACAAAGGGCTGCGGTGAATTCGGTCAGCGCAAGTTCAAATGGACCGGGGTTACGGGATTCGTCTGGAGCCAAGGTCGCGACAGAAGCGGATATCACCTTGGCGCGTTCCAATAGTTGTGAGTGTGCGCGCGACCAGCGATCAATCATGCGCTGGCAATCCTGGAGGCCCTGCATGGTGAAGTTCGCATTGGAGCGGTAATGCGTGCGCACCAATTCCAGACGCAACGCGGCAGGTGTCACGCCCTTTGCAAAGAGATCGCGCGGCGTAAAGAAGTTGCCTTTGGACTTGGACATCTTTGCGCCTTCCACCTGCAAGAAGCGGGTGTGAAACCAAACGCGCGCAAAGATTGGCTGACCAGTCGCGCAGCAACTCTGTGCGACCTCGCATTCATGGTGCGGAAAGATGTTGTCTTCGCCGCCGGAATGGATATCGATCTCGTCGCCGAGCAACATGCGTGCCATCGCGCTGCACTCGATGTGCCAACCGGGGTAGCCCTCACCCCACGGTGATGGCCAGCGCATGATGTGCTTCGGATCAGGCTTCCAAAGCATAAAATCGGCGGGATGCCGCTTGACCGCCTGATGGGCTGCGTCGATACGGTCACCGGCACCTTCGCGGAGTTGGTCGAGTGTGTTGCCCGAGAGTTGCCCGTATGCGGGGAACGACCGCACATTGAAATACACCGCGCCATCCGAGGCGACGTACGCGTGCCCGCCCGCCACGAGCTGCTCGATCATTGTCACCATCTGCGGAATGCAGCGGGTCGGGCGCGGCATGAGCATGTCTGGGTTGCCACCGGAGGTGCGGATTGCTTCAGCCTCGATGGCAACCTTGAGGCCGAGGTGCCGCGCATCTTCCAAGAATCGCGCGGCGTAGAAATCAGCGATCGCGTAGGGATTCGATGGGTCAATCTCGCCAGACGATCCTGGTGGAAGCTTGCCGGATTTTTTGGCCTCAGCGAGTCGCCGGCCCGCTGCTTCCATCTTGTCTTCACCGCCGCCGTCGGCTGAGGAGTCCTCTGTCATGTGACCGACGTCCGTGATGTTCATCACGTGCTTGACGCGGTGGCCGAGGAGCTCAAGCGTGCGACGAAGGATGTCGGCGTTCAGGAAGGACCGGAAGTTGCCGATATGCGCGTCGTCGTAGACGGTGGGGCCGCAGGTGTAGAAAGTGAGGGGCGCAGAGGGAAGCGCAGAGATTGAATGCGGCGCGCGGGAGAGGGTGTTGTGGATGCGGAGCGCGGTCACGTCTGGAGTCCCCGCTCCTTCCGGTCCAACTCGCGCATTTTCATTACGATCATCGCCTCGTACATCGCCTGGAGCCGGCAATAATCGAACCCGGCGCGACCATCCAGGAAACCGCGCTTGATGAGATACATCCATAGGAACTTGGCCGTCGGCCGAAGCGGCATCCGAAAACTCTGCTCCTTCAGCGCGCGCCGACGCTCGAATGGATCGCGAGACAGCAATGCTGAAAAGCTGGGTGCAGAACCGGAAAGCAGTTTCCTGCCCTCAATCGCTTCGAATTGGCTGTACTTATTGTGCTTATCGAACCACTCCGAGAGTCCCTTCGAGAAGTTGTAGTGCTCGAATTGTGCCCCGAGATAGCCGTGTGGACCATCGATGATGGGCACGGGATTGACCAACCGCTCGAAACGGATACGGCTTGGCTGGAAGAAACGCATGATCCATCCTGGTGGCATCGCGTGGCGAATCCATCGCCCCATAAAATAGTTCCGGCGCCCGCAGAAATAGGCAACTTCGCGGCGTGATGAATCCACTGCGATCGCGGTCACCTCGCGTGCCAGTTCCGGAGTCATGCGCTCGTCCGCATCCAGATAGAAGACCCACGGGTGGCGAAATCTGATGTTCGCCATCGCCCAATTCTGGTGGGAGGCCCAGTTATCAAATGGACGCTCAACAACACGTGCGCCAAGGTCGCGAGCTGCGTCCTGGGTGCCGTCGATACTGCAACTGTCGAAGACAACCACATCCTCGAATCCTCGCACGCTCTCCAAGCATGCGTCGATGTTGGTCCGCTCGTTCAAGGTGAGCACCAGTATTGACACAGAGGGACGAAATTCGGGCATTTCCGAGACAATACATCGCATACTCGGCCATCAACTGATGAAAATTCACCGATTATCGGGCTAACGTAGATACTGATCAATTGTCATCAGCGGCAATTTGACAGGAAGGATGGCAGAATCGATGGTAGCGACAGCGTTTAGGCTGCACGGCGTCCGTGCTCTAGGCGTGGGAAAGGACTCGTTAACAATGCGGATGAACAAATTTGTCGCGTGCATGCTCTTGGTTATTGGTGCAGTGGGGTGCCCATGCGCTAGGGGCCAGTCTGCTGCGACCTTTGATTTTGATGCGACCACCGGCGTGCTTTCGTTGCCGGGGATTGTTAATGGCCTTCGCACAGACGCTGTAGACCGACTTGTGTTGCAAAGCGGTCGAGTAACTCGATACCTACAGCCCCCATGGATGGATGCTGGAGTCAACCGAACACGTTTACAAATGCAATCGCTCATTTCTGCTGCGGCGGCACAAGGCAAGTCCCCTTCGATTGTGTTGCTGCCCACCACTGGACCGATCAAGTGGACGTGGACGTCCAAACGTGAGCTTACGCGGATTGGGGCTGACAGCCGGAGCGCAGCCCTACGCGCCGTACTAGGAGTAACGGATCTTCGAGCCATTACACGCTCGCCTTCCCTCCTATCCGCAGCGACTGTAGCGCTTCGATCAATGGTCACGCGTGCCGTCGAGCAAGCGACCATGACGACAGTGACCGTTTCCGGCAAGCGCATACCTGTGCTCATCGTCGAACGCCCGACGGGCTACCCGAGCCAGAATGCCGCTCAGACGATAGCGGGAATACTCGACGGAACGGTTACTGCCCTGGCTGTTAGCCCCGGTGCTGGCTCCGCGAGAAACATCGCCACTCTCGCCATCGCTGACTTTAGGGCAAGTTTGTTGGCAGCCACACCCCCCCCAAGTACGCCACCGAGCGGGGCTCCGAACTCAGCGGGATCAGAAGGAACAGCACCTCCCAGCGGATCTGTTCCACCTGTAGTGGTGATCACCACTCCACCAACTGTTCCACCTGTAGTGGTGATCACCACTCCACCAACTGTTCCACCTGTAGTGGTGATCACCACTCCACCAACTGTTCCACCTGTAGTGGCGATCACCACTCCACCAACATCTGCGCAGTGGACGACCGGCGATCAGGGGTGGTCTGCTACGCTCGCTGACGGAACGCCGTTTGTCTCCTCGTGGGTCGCGGGAATTCCAGCTCCGCAGGAGGATTCGATGACACGTATCCGCCCAACGGCGCAAGTCCAGTCTGTTCCTGGCGGCCTCCGCGTGGTACTTACGTACAACAATTCCACCGGGCTGCGGCGTGAACTCGCATCTGTTGCATTGCCTGCGTTCCAACTTGGCACGGCTATCCGCGTTCAAGACACGCGCGATCTCGGGTGCACTGTCGAACTCACACCGACATCACCAGTATGGCGCGGAACATATCCAGGAATCCTGTATGCACCCGCCTGCATCCTCCGGAACGAAACAATCGCTGTTGGAGTCTCGGTCGAGTATCCAGTCATGACCTACCGGCACGACATCCGGCTGAGATGCACTGGCTCGACCGATGGAAAGTGGAGTGTTGAACTGGGCATGGAAAATAGTACTGCTCACTGCGGATTCAGTTATCTCTACAACTGCCCTGGCCTCGAGCCCGGCGAGCATCGGGAGTACGTCGTAAACATTCTCACGACGAACTCAGCAGATTGGGTCGAGACTTTGGCGCCATACCGCACGTACTTCCGAAGCCAGTATGGGGAAGTACAGTACGTACGCGACCTGCGACCGGTGTTTGGCGCGGCGCTATCCCAGCTCGAATCGATGTCGGACGCGAATCCAAACGGATGGATTCCGAGCATTGGAAAGCCGGACCTCGACGGATTCGAGGTTGCGGGAAGTTTCTTGGAGTCGCGGTTCCGTGAGTGCTCAAACCGACTCATGGTGTGGGCCCCCACCGGATACAGCGACAATCCTAAGGCAAACTACCCCTTCCAATTTGCCTCTCGATGGACATCTGAAGCCGCCCTATCCAATTCCGATGCAGATAATGCGCCATCGACACTACGGACGATCGCTGCAACTCCAGGACGCACCCTTGGTCTATGGTGGGGACATTCCGCGAACCCGTCCTATGCTTGGGGAGAAGATCCTGTCCGTGCGTTGCGTTGGTCGGACCCGGTGATGCGCGAAACGTGGATGAACGAGTTGGAGGCAGCGGTGAACGCAGGAGCAACCGAAATTGGCCTCGACGCATTCGTTCATGGGGTGTCTCCAGTCTGGGAACTGGCTGCATGCCTGAGGGACGCTAAATTACGCTTTCCCAACGTCAGGTTCTGCACCGAGTATCGCTCTTCTGACTTGCTTCATGTCATGTCGGCCACGTGGACTGACTGTTATCGATCAACGCCGCTCTTTAACCTACCTCGTATAGTTGCAAGGGAGCGGTTTGTAATCGCCGACTATCTAGTCCCAGGCCACGAGACGTGGGTGGGTATGCAGTTCAACCTCAGCCAAGACCCGATACTTTGGGGAAATGGATCATCCCGCGACGCGCAGCGCGCGGCTGTAGCCAATATCTCGGCATTGGGTTACGTTCCAGTGACCTGGGTGCCGATGTGGCTGAAGCAGGCCAACGAGAATTCGGTACTGGCAGGTGCCACGCCGTAAGTGACCTTGCTCGCCTCGGAGAGAAACATTGATATCTATCTCGATTCTCATGCTTCTAGCCACGGTTGTGGTGATCCTCACCATCATTGTCCGAGACACATTCGCTGCCGGTAAAGAGGCCGTCAGCATGAAGAGTATCTTCCTTCTTGGGTTCCTTTTCTTTCAGCCTTCGAGTGCAATCTTCACGCTGCTATCAGGCGAAACCGACATGCTGTACGTCGAGAATCCGGGGGCTGCAGCTCTGATTTTCTCGGCACTTTCGATAATCTTTCTGGCGATCTTTCTCTACGCATACTCAAAAGGATGGGGCGTCGTACGTCTCGCCCACCGACCAACAAGGACGCCGACGGCATCGATCGGCGGACTAGTCGGAGCATCCATTATCTGCGTGTCCGCTGGCTTCGTCTGCCGAGACCTGATCGGCACGACCATCCCGGTACTCGGGGTACTTACGTTCCAACTAGCGTCAGGGATGTACGTGGCGGCTGTCGCTTTCGCCGCTTGGGCGTGGTTTCTGAACCCAAAGCGAATCACCACGGCCGTATGGCTTGTGTGGATGGTCGTCCTGGTTACTACGGCATTCCTCGCGGTCGAATGGAGTCGACGCGGAATAGTTTCGGTGTTCTTGGGGATTGCGTGGGTCGGCTACTTCGTCCGGTGGAGAAACATCACTCGCGGACGGCTCGTGAAATGGATGGCGGTGCTGCTCATCGTCGGATCTGTGCCTGTGATCCTGCAATCTGCCCTGCGCGGCGGCGCACAAGGCGGCGGAAGCGGTCAAAAGGGAACTGGTGCGCTGGGCGGATTGGCTGGCTACGTAGAAGCCTTTGGGAAACTGACCATCCCCGACCTGCTGGCACCGATCATGGAGATTGCAGCCGCACAATTCGCGGGATCGAACAGCCTTTGGCTGATCGAGGAGTGCCCGACGTTACAACCATACATGCCCCTTCACCAACTCTATTATCTCTCGGTGCACCCGGTGCCGCGCATACTTTGGGAGAACAAGCCGTCAGGACTTGGCCGTGAGATGGTCATTGTGGGTGGTATCCAACGCGTCGGCGACGAGCACAATCTCGGACCAGGGATCATCGGCCATTGTTGGGTCGATCTTTGGTGGCTATCGGTCCCGGTTTACGCGACCATTCTCGGGCTGGCGATGCGTTACATCGACGAACGGGCGTCCGCGTTCGCGGTGGTCCCATGGATTGTGATTCCACTCGGGGCCGCGGCCGCGCATATCTTCGGCATACCTCGTGGTGAGACGGCGCTCTTTGCCTTTAACACCATTGCCGCCATCGTTGGTGCTTGGCTGGCTTCTGCGATTAGCGCATACATCTTTGGGAGGTACGACGGCTGGATACCGGACGCCGCCGAAGAGTACAACGCCGACTAGCCGCCCACTCTCGATCCATTGACGAAGCGGACTCGAGCATACGTACACTTCCGAAATGAGAATCCTCCATGTGATTGATTCGTTGGACCCGCGTTGCGGCGGGCCGCCCGCGGTTGCGCTCAGACTCGCGGCCGCTCAGGCCTCACAGGGAGCCGATACCGCCATCCTCTCGTACCAGACCTTTGGCGGAGAGGAGCGCATAGCAACGAGCATGACGGCAATCCCTGGCATACACCGCGTTGCAAAGGTGCTTGTTGACCGCGAACGCAGTCTGGTCGGTCGAATCCTCGGATCCGCCGCACGCGACTGGTGCCGAAACAATCTTAGTAAGTGGGACATCCTGCACATACATGGTGTCTGGGACCCCGCCGTCCGTGCCAGTGCGTCAGAGGCATTGCGGCAAGGGATCCCGTACGTCCTGGTCCCCCACGCGTCCCTTGATCCATGGGGAATGCGGCAGACCCCCGCCAAGCGCGTGAAGAAGGCGGTAGCCATGGCGGTGCAGATCAGGCACCTCTACAACAATGCGATGTTTGTACATTCGCTGAACGCGACGGAAAGCGAAGGGATAAGAATCGCCGGCATCCGTGCGCCCCTAGAGATTATTCCTAACGGTATTTTTCTCGACGAGATCCCGATGCTTCCCGAGCCTGGACGCTTCCGCGCCAAATTCCCTGAGATCAAAGATGATCCCTTCATACTTTTCTTGAGCAGGATTCATCTCAAGAAAGGTCTCGATTTCCTTGTGGAGGCATTTGATATCGCCCACAGGAAGATTCCGCACCTGAGACTAGTCATTGCCGGTCCGGATGACGGGGAACTGGTCAAAGTTCAGGCGGACATAGCCGCTCGCGGGATCGGCGATCGAGTTCACGTAGTTGGGCCCATGTTTGGACTCGACAAGTACTCAGCGTTGGTTGATGCGGCTGCCTTCTGTCTGCCAAGCCGCATGGAGGGATTCTCGGTGGCGATTCTCGAGGCGCTAGCCTGTCGTTGCCCAGTGATCATCTCGCCACAGTGCAACTTCCCCGAAGTCAGACACAGCGATGCGGGGATTGAGGTACCACTCGATCCGCGGCGCATAGCGGACGCTATGCAGCAAATCGTTACTGATGCCACCTTTGCCAAAGTGACCGCCGAGCGGGGGCGCCAGCTAGTGGAGGAGAGCTACACATGGCCTGCAATCGTTTCTGGACTCGACAAGACTTATCGCCGGTATGGTGTTGCACATTGAGTAGAGCCATGTCTTCACACCAATTGGTTTGTGTGATGTGCTTGATATGTTCCGCCATAGTTAGGCATTCTGAAGCGGCGAGCGGTGCGGTACGGTCCCATCCGCGAGGGTTGATGATTGATAATGGGTTTGTACGTGCGGTCGTCGCCGATGGAGCGATCGTAGAGCTGACCAACGTTCGGACCGGGGAGATTCATGCTGCTGGCGCAACAGTACCGGCGTGGGTTCCTGTGGGAATGGGAGTGCTGCTCAGTCACGCAGGCAACATGGAGCAATTGCACACACCCAATGCACGGATGAAGCCAGCCCCCCGGAACATTCGCGATTCCATTCTGTCCGTGTATCACGTTCCCGCAACTGGAGCAAAGGTCGAATTCCAAGAACTACCCGATGGTGGCTCCGCGACATGGACGGGGCTCACCGATGGATTGCGTGATTTCCCGCTAGAAACCCTCAAGATCACCGCTCGGTCCGAAGAGTCATCAGGGATCATCTCATTGGTGGCGGAGTGCACGTCACCGGAACGAGGTGTTTTCGGTCTTCAGGTACCGATCGTCAATCTC
Organism: Chitinophaga pinensis; assembly: GCA_943329105.2. GTDB lineage: Bacteria > Planctomycetota > Phycisphaerae > Phycisphaerales > SM1A02 > UBA966. The sequence continues at coordinate 10,842 of CALQCP020000015.1, forward strand.
CATGCCGATCACACTCTATTCGTACCGTCATTCGGCGGGGTCATGTACAAGCGTGGTTCCATCGACGGGTTGCTATGCCTGGGCGGCGGAGCGCCCTACCTCGAGGCGCCCGTCATAGCGGCCGAGGGTCGCGCGGGAAGCCTGTGTATGTGGTGGGAAGACCCGGAGTTTCCCCCGTGCTTCGGGTACCTCTCTTGCACTAACGGGAACATTGCCATTGGTTTGGAACGCATGAACCTTATGCCGTTTGAGGATAGTGAACGGGCTTCCGTGCCCGCACTTAGAATCGCTGTAACCGCAGGGGGGTGGTCGCAAGCAATGCGTCGCTATCGTGATTGGTATACGACTGCGTTCAGCGCCGAACTCAAACAGCGTGAATCCGTAGATTGGGCGTCAAAGATACGCGTGATTATTGATCAATTTGATCCATCGGAGCGCTCCCTCAGCGAGCTCGCCGCGATAATGGATCCATCCACGGTCATGCTTCATGACTGGGAACCCCGAGCGGCCCCATTCGATACTCAGCTGCCAGAATGGTCGCCACGCGATGGGTACCTAGAGCAGGTACTGCGTTGCAAGTCGATGGGTTTCCGAACGATGGGCTACGTGAACACCTACTGTGTCAACGTCGGCTCGCCGGTGTTCGACCGTGATCACCTCGCAAGCTTCGCGCTGCCGCGGCAAATCGCTGGGTACCAGCGGTACCAAGCGCCGCGGACTTCATGGGAGACGTTGGGTAAAGGAGACTTGGCGTACCTAGACGCCATTCCTTCGCGTTGGCGCGAGTATCACTGCGACTCGATGGTCGAATGGAATCGACGTACTCGAACCGATGCAAACTATGAGGATGTAGGAAGTACGGCTGGGGACTACGGAAATGGGAAAGTAGAAGGTCTATCTGGTCCGCAAGGTGGAGCCGAGATGTTCCGAACCCTCTTGCGAAAGAACCCAGGGGTTCCGATGGCAAGTGAGCATTGCGCAGAACACATGGCATTCGCATCCAAGTGGCCGATGCGATATCCGCAAAAATGGGGTGACGCGGCAGTCAGGCGTTCTTGGATGTCCGACCTCCGTCCGATCACCACGTTTATACACGGCGATGGATCGCGGCCCTGGGTACCCACCCTCAATGCTGAGACCGAGGAAAGCCGAATCTTGGTCGCTGCTTGCGCTGACGCTCTCGGCGGCGTGGCGCAGGTACCTGCCCGCCCTGGAGACCTCCGCGCCAAAGTTGGCGTAGTCGCGCATCTCCGAGATCGTGCCGTGTTGTTCTCCGGTCTGCAACTGGAGCCTGATTTCTCAAGTTCCATTGTCGGCGATCCGGTGGCTTGCCGATACCGCGACAAATTGGGTGCCAAGTACGCCTATGAAACTAAAGGGCTCGTTCAGGAAATGCGTGGACCATCTGGGTCCCCGGTATACCAACGTATCACCTCCGTGAACCGATTCGATACTCCGCTCTGGTTGGGAGGATGGCCTGCCTGCAACTCTGCTGGCGTGTTCGGACTGAATCCCGATGCTTGGTACTGCCTGACATCGGTCCGTCCGCCGGAAACTAAACTTATCGTCGAGGGTCTCAGCGAAGGAGCGATGATCACCCGCTACGTGGAGACTAGAGATGCGGTGCTACTGTGCATTGGCGCGACCAATGGTGCAACGAGTGCGACGGTTCGAATGACCACCCGAGCACCATTCGCATCGACGACACTAAACGACTGTGTCGCGGAAAGTCCCGGGAGCCAAACGAGATCCTATGAAACGCCACTTCCCGCGAGATTTGTGTTTGTGATCGTCCCACCGCCGGTCGTGAGTATTGGTTCGACCTTGAACGGAGACCCAGACGGGAAGTATGTCGGGGTACAGTCGGGGATTGAACGAGGTACACCATACCTTGCGCAACGTAGAACTATGGGGCTAGTTCCGGGTCTAGTAGACCCACAACTTTGGACACTCTGCGGCGGAACCGGCGACTCGGAAATTACGATGGACTACCTAATCCGTGTGCCGGACAGTTCCAGTTCCGTGCTGTTGGGGATGAGTTGCCCTGAACCTGTTGCTGGCAATGGTGTGCGAGTGCGGGCGTGCATCAATGGCAAGGATGTACATCTAGCAGACTTCGTACCAGCCCCCGGAGGGCATTCGGAAGCCTGGATGGTTCCACTCGGCCGATTCGCAGGTCAAATAATCCTGTTGACCATTGGAACCGATGGGCGAGGAAATGACAATTGCGATGCCGTATGGTGGACCCGGCCCACCTTGGTCGCCGATGGCAATCAGCGAATGACGATTGTCCCAGCACAAATCCCTCGCTAGTAAGAAATCAACTTCCGTCAATCGAGGCATCCATTCACGCCAGCGACGGCGGAGTAGTTCGACTGTATTGCAATTGATATGCGGTCCAATTCCTATTCCAGTACGGTCAATCGCTGCCTGCCTGACAGCCTGCTACATAGATGTACGAACGACACGATTGCGCGTGGATCACCGGTAAGAGAACTGTCGCGTAGTCGGTGCCCTTGGGCCACCAATTCTCGGCGAATCTGCTAGCCAGCCCGCTATAGTCTTGAGCCCTGATAGCGAAATACGAACAAAGAATGTCACTCCTGGGTTCTTCGACGAAAGGCAATCCTTCGAATCCGATGACCGGACACCTCGCTAACTACCTCAGATCTTTCAGCGCAGGGTGCTGAAACAGAAGCTGGCCGAAGTACTTGGCACCGGGCTTAGTGAAATGCCGACCATCTTCAGAAATGAGTTGTCCTGTTGTGGTGAAAATCGGAACAGTATGGGCTTCATCCGCGACCATACCGATCACATCAACAAACGAATCGGGCGGTACGTTGTGACGATCCGCGTCATTCCACTGCCAGACTTCATCCTTTACGCGCGGGCGATAGTTATGACGACCGCTTTCCCCCATGGACATGATTGCATTCGGATTCCACCCGAAGTTCTTGGTGCCTACCAAGATGACTCGCTTGGCACCGAGTGACTTGAGTAGTGACAAATCACGATCCCAGCAGGCTGTATTGAACGTGGGGGTGTCACCCTGCACCAACACCACTACGTCGGCTTCAACTAGGCGACCGCGGATCTGCGCGCTCACGGCATCGGCACCTGCGAAGCAACCAAAGTCACCGCGGTTGTTAACAGGCAGGTAGCACGTCTCAACGTGCGTCATATATCCGTTCTCGATAGCGGAGTTTATGAAGTCTCGACCAAAGCTATTGCCGAGCACAAGTACGTTTGGCTTAGCTGGATCGACGAACGAGCGATCTGTGTACTGGAAAATCCGATCAACGTACATCTCCCGCGTGATCCTCCTTCCACCACCTCCATCTGAGGTCATACCCGGCACACGATTTGGGAATCCTCCCTCGTGGTCAATCACAAGCCCAACGCCACCGAGCGCTACGCCGAACAAGATCGCCAACAAGAACACCGCTTTCCGAGAAAAGTACCGTGGGTCGCGGAATGGCTTCTCCACCCACCTACAAGATGCCCACGCAAGCGGGATTGCGGCCAGGGCCACTAGGGCCTGTACGAACGGCGATGGAGGATTCGGACAGGACATGCGAAAGAAAGCAATTAGCGGCTGATGCCAGAGGTAGAGGCTGTAACTGATCACGCCCAAACCGACAACCGGCTTACAGACCAACAACCACCTGACCGGTGATTTGTTGTTACCGCAGGCGATCAGAACCGCCGCGCCAGCGACCGGAAGCAGTGCCGCATACCCAGGGACCGCACTGGTGTCATCGAAACACACGACGCTCGTGCAAATGGCGGTAAATCCAGCCATGCAGAGCCATGAAGCACCGCGCGGAACCGCGCGACCTTCTGAGCCGGGTCGCCCGATTTCCCACCAGGCCAACAGCGCGCCCGTTAGGAGTTCAAACATCCTGAACGGAAGCAGCAAAAAGACTGCTGATGGAGCTCGGTCCAGAAGCACTTGGGCCGACACGATGCTGGCGATCCAAACGGTTGCTATGACCCAAGCCGTCGCGGACCGGCGGAATTTACTCAACACTAGGAGCAGAAGCGGATAGCCGAGGTAGAACTGCTCCTCTACACCGAGGCTCCAAGTGTGAAGCAATGGTTTAAATTCAGAAGACATACCCCAATAGCCCGAAGTGAGCCAAAGCAGTACGTTGTTGGCGGAAACAACAGTGGCCAAAGTACTCTGACCGAAATTTTCGAAGTCGTCGGCCAACATCAGGAACCAAGCCGCTGGAATACAGGCGACCATCACTATGTAGAGCGCGGGCAGGATCCGGCGCACACGACGCTCGATGAACGACAACATCGAGAACCGCTCCAACGAGAGGTCACGAAGGATGATTCGCGTAATCAGATAACCACTGATCACGAAAAAAATGTCTACGCCAACAAATCCACCTGAGAAACCTGGTACTTCGGCGTGGAACAGGAGAACGGGAACAACCGCGAGTGCCCGAAGGCCGTCGATGTCTGGTCGGTAGGAGGCCTCCCGGTGAACTTCAGCGCTCATACAGCCACGTCAACAGACTGGACAACCCGAACGAATCGTCCGCGGACGAGCGGAGCAATGGGCGGGATCGAACTTCTCATGTGATGTTTCCTCTTCAGAGCGTAGAAGCGCGCGTACGAACGTCACCAAACTACAAGTACTCAGGCAACTCAACAACATCAACGAGGTTTTCCAAATCAGATTGGGAAACACGTACTTGCACTGATCAGCGTACGGCGGGTTCCAGTTTCATCGGCAGTATGAAACATTTCCATATCAAAGCGCGAATTGATTGGTTTATGACGCATGGATGATAGATAATGAAATTTTAAATGTACTAAACGCACTAAAAGTGCGCATAGTAATGCGTGTCCGCCAAACGATGGCTACAGCGTGACATCCACGGAACCGAACACCGCAGTCTTATGTTTGTCTTTCGTCGGCTGACGAAGAGTTACGTTGTAGCCAGGGCACGAATCGACTGCAGAGGGATCGAAGGTCATTACGCGTAGATCCATACAACTGCGCTGCCACGAAGACCCCCAGTCCAAAGGTCACGGCAACCATGAAAATCACCAACGCTATCTGTTGCGGTCTACCCGAGACGTGCTGAAGAGCAATCGACGAGAGCCAACCACCACTCACAGCAATTGGGGCGGAGACGGTCCAAGGGCGGAGCATCACATCAAGCATCTCAAGCCTACTGACACGAGATCCTCGGCACGCGAGCCACATCGTAAGCGAACCAAATACAGCCCATCCGAAAGCTGTTGAGAGCGCAACGGCTAGCGGAACGTTTGCATCAGAGTCGAGCACTAACCCGATCGCTGCCGCCGCCGCGGAAACTGCACTACCGCCCCACCAGATAGCCGCCAACGTCACTGACACGGAATAAGCGAGATGTATAGCTTCGAGCTTTAGGTATGCACGAAACCGTCCCTGGGCTTTGAGGAGGTAAATCGATGGCGCTCCGACGAAGAACAAGGACTGCCCGACACTCAGCACAATGAAGATTGGTAGAGCAGAATCCCACTTGTTCCCCCAAAACGCATGGAAAACCGGTATCGCGAAAGTCGCTTGTATAAGCGATGCGGGCACCGTTACTATCGAAACCAATCGCACTGTACGGAGCAGTCCATCAGCCTGTCGCTGGACATCCTTTCCCATCGCAGCAAACACGGGTTGCATCGAACTAGCCACGTTTTGCGCGATCACCACGGTGGCTTGAATTGCGAGATTGAATGAGAATGCGTAGAAGCCCATAGACCGCTCAGAGATGGTGAAACTGAGCAGAAGGGAGTCCACGAGATAGGTAACGCTAGTAAGGTAAGCAGCGGTCGCCGCGGTCACAAATCGAGCGCTTACCTGACGCACCTCGCGCCAGTCGATCGACAATGCCATCGAAGGTCGAGCTATCATCCAGTATGCCACGGCACGTATGGCCAATGTTGCGATCGGAGGTAGTACGATCGCGACCGGTCCGAAGCCAAAATAAGCGAGAAGCACAGAGCCCACAGAACCAAGCCCAGCCGTCACGCCATCTATCCAGGCCTGATCGCGGAACGATAAGCTGATTCGCAATTGCGCTAATGGTGCAACGGAAAGGGCATCACTCAACGGGCGAAAGGCGATAATCGCAATCAGTAGCGCGAGACCGCGCTTATCGGGAAGCGCGTGCTGGGCAAGGGCGGCTACGGCGAAGATTAACAGCGCCTGCATAACGCCAAACAGCAATGCACCAACCTGCGTCGACTTGAGTAACCGATGGCTCTGGCCGCGATCGGCGATTGATACATCCACAAAAACCCAAGTCTGGAAGAGTATGCAGGTGGCACCGATGCTGACTGCGACACCGGCAATACCGAAGTCGTTTGCAGTGAGCATGTCACCAAGCAACAAGGTCGCCACAGATGCAACCACCTTGTTGATCACAACCTGTGCCGCCATGAACGCTGAACCATGCAGCGCTGTCTGCCCAAGTGATCGACGTGGTGGCTCCGGTGCTGGTGCGGCTGGTGGGGCTGGATGCTGTAAGGAGTCCATCGTGATATCCCCACGCTGCCGTGATTCCTAGTGAGTCTAGTCGTGTCCAAAGAAGAGCACCAAACAAACCATCCGAATCGCGATTCAAAACTGGTGCGAGTCGATATGCGCGAGACATTTATAAGCAAGCGCGCAGTGCTTGCTTCGATGAACTACCGTAACCAGAGACTAATACAAGCGCTTACGCCGCAGACCCAAACCGCGGCGTGCAGGATGAGTGCTGTCCGCGAAACAGTTCAAATGCTCACACTGGGCAGTAATTGCCCTGCGTTCAGGCACGGGACTCACATGTCCGTCACTACAACGTCGACCGACTCCCTTAAACCGACCATCCAACTCTGTAACCGCAGCCAGATACTCATCCGGCTCAAGAGGTCCGCATTGAGAAACAAACGAGAGTTGCCGATGTGGGCATCGTCGTGTCAGTGAGTTGTGAATACGGACGATCATTGACTATCCGCTAACCGATGGATGTGACGTCGCCATGCCGCGCACTGATGTTCAAGTGCCCAACGAGCCTCTAGGCCGCGTCGACCGCGCAATCCCTGTGCCAGCGCGAGGGTGGGTGCCGCCTGAAGTTCGCGGATCGCCGCGACGAGCCCGGCACAGTCCCCATTGGGTACCACATAGCCGCAGTCTTCATCGATGATTACCCGCGCTACCTCACTGCTGTCCGGTCCGACATAAATGGTCGGACGACCTGCAGCCATGACTCCATAGAACTTGCTCGGTAGCAGCAGTCCCTCGAAGCCATTGGCAACAAGGACTAAGTGAACATCGCCAAGCGATATCAAGTCACCAAGGCGAGAGCGGGGCTGGTACGGTCGCATGATCACATTACGGATGTTGTTGCGCTCGATGAACTCCTCAATACGAGGCCGCGCGACACCGCTTCCAACAAATACCCAGCGAATGACGTCGTCATCGCGCAGAGCGAGCATTGCATCGCACACTGTGGAAACGTCGTGACCCACACCACAGTTCCCGGAATACTCAATGACGAAACGATCTCCGATGTCCCACTCAGCACGAAATGGGTTTGGTCCAGCAATCTTCGGGATCACTCCTGCACTGGATCCACGCAGAATTGCCAACGCATCGACTGCGGGCTCGAAGCGACGGGCTGGGACGTTTGGTACTTCTGCCGGATCAGACCACGGGGTGATCATCGCCAAGTGCGAAGGGTCGATGCCCTTGGTAAGTACGCGCTCGCGCATACACCGGCCCAGTACAACAACGAGGTCGGCACGTCGCAAGCACACACGGTCGAGAAAGTCAAAGGTTCGATGTGCGATACTGCCGCGTTTCATGATTCCGGCAGCAATCGGCACATCTGGATACAGGTCCATGGTCCAGAACACGAAGCGCGTTCCCTTGGTCCAGCGGAGAAATAGTCCAACAAGTGCGATGAATGGTGGCGTAGTCAAGCACACCACAACATCATGCCGAGGCAGCGACATCGCCTTAAACAAGCACGCAAAGTTAAACGCTAGGAAGTCAAACGAACGCGAGGCAATCCCCCGCTTTCCAAACACGATACTAGTAACACGGTGTATCTCAATTCCGTCCACCAATTCGTAGCTCGGTAACACACTTCCAGCATGCCCGTAGATACTCCGGGAAGCAATCGCTGATACGTGATCGCCGTGAGAGCGCAAATACCGGGCGAGATCAAACGCATGCTGAGCAGTGGCGGCCACGTCTGGCCAGAATCCTTGATTGAGGATCAGTACCCGAAGCGGTTCCTCATCAGCGACCGGCGCAACGGGTTGTGATTGCGGCTGCAAGACCCCCTCAAGGATTCCGAGCATCTTCAGCGCGAGAAATTTGCGGTCGAAGCATCCAGCTGCGGTCAAACACCGTGCCTGAAATGCAGCGCGTTCCTCAGGTTGTGAACTGCATCGCTCCAGCGCTTCGCAGAGTTCGTCTACTGATTCAGGGGTGAAAGGAATTCCAACGCCGTGTTCGCGCACAATCTCTGCGGATTCGCCTTCCACACCATGCAGGACGGGAATACCCATGCCCATGCATTCGAAGAGTTTCGACGGAATAACAGTAGTGAAGAGTTCGGTCCGGCGCAGGTGGATGATGGACACATCTAAAAGCGACCAGTAGCGAGCAACATCCGCCTTAGATACCGAGTCAACAAATACGACATTGTCCAGCTTCAATCGCTCGGCAGCCTCGCGCAACGCTTGCTTGCGAGCACCGTCGCCAAGAAAGATAAATGCGAAGTTTTTCCCACGCAGGCGATCAGCGGCGCCTAGTAGTGTCTCCAGCGCGTGCGCCATTCCGTGTGTGCCGATGTAGCCCGCCACAAACTTTCCTTCAAGGTTGAGCTTCTTGGTTAGCTCTGCATCCTTCGGTCGCGGCATGAATTGCGAAACATCCACACCGTTTGTCACGACATGAATCTTCGAGCCATCGATTCCGCGGCGGACGAGCACCTTTTTGAATGACTCCGTGACCGAAACAACCGCGGCAGCTTTGCGGTAAAGGAATAACTCCAGCCGCTCAAGCATGCGAATGGCACGCGAATCCTTCATTGCGCCCACAGCTTTGATTGACTCAGGCCAAAGGTCACGGAGCTCAAAGACGTACGGGACATCCTTCAATCGGCTCAGTACATACGCCGCACAAGCGGTAAAGAATTGCGGCGATGTGCCAACGATAATGTCCACACTTTGCACCCACGGTCCCGCCAGAATCGCTGACATCATGAAACTGAGGTAGTCCATGACGCGCCGAGTAAATCCCTCGTTGGCGGTGATGTACGACCACACACGAATGACTTCGATCCCCTCCACCTGCTCGCGCTGCCAAAGGCGATTGCGGTATCCGTCGAACACACGCCCCTTGGGAAAATTCGGCGCGCATGTAATGACGGTAACCCGGTGACCAGCCTTCACCCATTCGCGGCAATGCTCAAACGTGCGGCTCGCTGGCGCGTTGACCTCGGGCGGGAAATTGTCAGTGAGGAAGAGAATGTGCACGTCAGGTCCAGTCCAAGCAAACGGTGCAGCTGCGTTCGGAAAATTCCGCGCACGAACGTTCATTAGACATCAAGACGCCAAATTCCGGATGCCAGGTG